>DDLS01000043.1 GCA_002340255.1 Cyanobacteria bacterium UBA2566 | reverse complement strand
TCCTAAATGTAAGTATTTAAAATATTCATAACTTCTCACCTCACCAAACATCTCTTGATAAGAGTCACAATATTGATCAACAGCTGACACCCTAGTGTCCGGCGATCTCGGCAAATGTTTTAAGATCTGTAACTCTACATCCATTGATCTATCTCGCTTTTAGCTATTGATACTCTATTTTATTCTATCTTCATTCTCGGAGAGTGACAGAAGAGGGCTATACTCAGGAGGAAGGTCATTCCGATGGGGACGGTAGAGCTGGCCACAATTAAGGAGTAAGCCGATGAGTTGCTTTAGGGCCTGGCGATAATCGAGTGTTCCTTGTGGGCATTCTTGGGCCCTGAGTACAAGTTGCCGCAGTTGGCGATCTAGGTCCTCGCTTGAAGTCATATCATCGAGAGAAATTTCAGAGGGTTCTATAAGTTAGTCAGTTTTTTATGGGCAATTTTAGGCATTTTTGCAGAAATTGATACAAAAATTCACGATATCATAAATAAATATGACGAAATTGAGGATTTTGACTGGAATCAACCCCAAAAAGTGATACAATTGCAAGTTTAATCTAATAATATGTCCGATCGCCTTCTTTTACCCACGTATAGAGAGATTCAACAGGCTGCCCAGAGTCTCCAAGGCAAGGCTCACCAGACTCCTGTAATGACTTCTCGGATGGTCAATAAGATTACTCAAGCACAAGTCTTTTTTAAGTGCGAAAATCTACAAAAAACTGGCTCATTTAAGTTTCGTGGTGCTTACTATACCCTTTCTCAACTGCCAGAATCCGAACGGAAGCGTGGTGTTATTGCTTACTCATCTGGAAATCATGCCCAGGCGATCGCCCTCGCCGGAGCCTTACTGGAAATTCCCACAACCCTGGTGATGCCCGAAAATGCTCCCAAGGTCAAACTCTCAGCGACGGAGGAATACGGAGCAAATATCGTGACGTATGATCCCACACAAACCCGTCGAGAAACCCTCGCCTTACAGTTAGCCAAAGAACAGAATCTAAACCTAATTCCCCCCTATGATCATCCCCAGATTATTGCTGGTCAGGGAACCACAGCCAAGGAATTAATTGAAGAAGTCGGAGATCTCGATTATTTGCTCGTTTGTTGTGGAGGAGGGGGACTACTCTCTGGATGTGCGATCGCCGCTAAAACCCTTTCCCCCCACTGTCATGTCGTCGGCGTAGAACCTGCCCTAGGAGATGATGCTACCTGCTCTTTTTATACCCAAACCCTGCAAACCGTAGACAATCCCCAAACCATTGCCGATGGCGCTCGTACTCCCTCTTTAGGCAACTATACATTTCCTCTAGTGCTGCGCCATGTCGATCGAATGGTCACTGTTTCTGAAAACAGCATTCGCCGCACCCTGCGCTTTCTTTGGGAACGATTAAAACTGGTGGTTGAACCCACGGGAACCTTAGCAGCGGCTGCGTTATTGGAGGGTGAAATTCAAGCTCCTGGCGCGAAAATTGGGGTAATCCTGAGTGGAGGAAATGTGGATTTAGAGCAATTACCGTTCTTGTTGGCGATCGCCCAATAGCATTGCCCTGATCGGGAAAACTTTGAGATTAATCGGGATTCTCTTTGTGGCGACGGGGATGGGAGCGATCGCCTGGTTTTGACTGTTCCACATACCAGCGATACCACTCCTTAGAGCTGCGGATAGCCAACCATAACAACAATAATGCAATCAGTCCTCCCTGTTCCGGGGCATCAAAGGCAAACAAGACCAAAAATACACAGAGCAAATCTTGCAGGAAAATAGCCCATACAGGAAGTCCTCGGAGACGATAAAACCATCCTGCTTGTACCAGTTGTAAGACTAAGGCTAAGATCCCACCCACTGCACCAACAAGCCAAATCATCCAGGTGGGTTGTTGAAGAGTCGTTTGGGCGATCGCTATCCCCATGATCGTTCCAACTACAGGACTAAACACCACCTGAAGCAACTGCTGCACCCGTTGACCTAAAAGTTGTTTGGGAGCAACCAACTCAAATAAAGACCAACTGACTAACACCCCTAACACAACCTGGGGCGGAATTAAAGATAGAATAGGAACACGAGACCATAGGGAATCACCGTGTAATAGACCAATGACTAATAACGGTAAAGCAATTCTCAGTCCTGCTGATGCAGAAGCAGAGAGGACCGCTAAAATCTCAATCATAACTTATGCACTTGGTCAATCTGTCAAGTATGAATGGAGGATACCCCATATTTGGATTAGAACAAAGACTCAGTATGATGAATGATAATACAGATCGCATTGGGAGTCCCTTGAGAGATTCTTCATCAGTTCTCATTTTCCCCTCTACCTTCAAACTTGCCGATAGGGAACTCCTAAAGTTAGTCTAACAAAAGAAATTGGAGAAATGACCGATGGAGATGGATACTGCCAAACAAGACTTAATCTTAATTGTCGATGATAATCCGACAAATATCAAAGTCCTCTTTAGCTTTTTAAAAGAATCTGGGTTTAAGGTTTTGGTAGCCAAAGATGGGGAAAGTACTTTAGAAAAACTCCAGGAAGTTACCCCCGATTTAATCTTATTGGATGTGATGATGCCGGGGATTGATGGGTTTGAAACCTGCCGTCAGATTAAAGCTTGTTCCCAAACCCAAGATATTCCCGTTATTTTCATGACGGCTTTATCGGATACGGTTGATAAAGTTAAAGGGTTGAAGATTGGTGCAGTGGACTATATCACTAAACCCTTCCAACAAGATGAAGTTTTAGCTCGGATGAATATCCATCTCCAGTTACAAAAATTAACTCGTCAATTTGAAATTCAAAATGAACAGTTGAAACATTTAACGGAAGAACTTGAACAACGGGTTGAAGAGCGCACTGCACAATTAAAAGACTCTATCCATCAACTTCAGGAAGCTCAGATTCAACTGATCCAAAGCGAGAAAATGTCCAGTTTAGGTGAGTTAGTTGCTGGCGTTGCCCATGAAATCAATAATCCAGTGGGATTTATTGCGGGTAATATTAGTATGGCGATGGAATATACTGAGGATATTTTTGAACATTTGAAATTATACCAAAAACACTTTACCGATCCAGGAGATGAAATTACTGAACATGGAGAGGATATTGAACTAGAATATTTAATGGAAGATTTGCCGAATATGCTCTGTTCCATGGAGTCAGGAATTGAACGGATTCGGAATATTAGTTTATCTTTACGGAATTTTTCTCGGTCTGATAGTAATACGTGTACGGATTTAAATATCCATGAAGGATTGGAAAGCACACTCATGATTTTGAGACATCGTTTGAAGGCCAACGATCAACGACCGGAAATCCAGATTAATAAACATTATGGAGAGTTACCGATTGTTCATTGTTATGCTGGCCCTTTAAATCAGGTATTTATGAATCTGTTAGCGAATGCAATTGATGCGCTGGATGAGCAAAATGAGAATGAGAATAAAAGTTATGAGGATTTGAAGGATCATCCCAATGAAATTACTTTAACGACTAAGGCAATGGGTGGGGGGAAGGTAGAAGTTAAGATTGCAGATAATGGCCCAGGGATTCCAGAGGATAAAATAACGAAGATTTTTAGCCCCTTTGTAACGACGAAACCGGTGGGGAAAGGAACCGGTTTAGGATTATCAATTAGTCATTCTATTGTGGTGGAAAAACATCAGGGTTCTTTGAAGTGTAATTCAGATTTGGGAACGGGAACAGAGTTTGTGATTCAAGTGCCGGTTAAGCAAGTTGGCTATGAATCATAAATAATAATTAAGGGAACAGGAAACCCTAAAAATAGAGTTTTCCCTATTGCTGGAGTGCGCAGCGCAATTGAGCATCACAACTGAGGTGGTTTTCCCGATCGCGAAAAGATCATCATTTTTTAACAGAGTTGCTCAAACCGAGATCTGATAAGCTGGAAAGCTCTTTCCTTGCTCATCTCTCTTCTTTTTTTATCCCCACAGGGGGCATTGTAATCTCCATCAAGATTCGCTTGACTAGAAACAGATGTCAAGTCAACAAAGATATGGTCAATCAACGTTTTCAGGTGTTGCTGGCTGCTGTTCTCGTGGCGGGTAGTTTGATGGGGTGTAACAGCCCTACACCACCGAGTTCAGATGTTCAAGAAAGTATGGGCAGCTTAAACTTGCGCGCCAATGGTGAAGATTTTGTGCGGCAAGGATTTACGTCTAAAGACGGTTGGCAGATCCAATTTAATCACGTCTATGTAACTTTAGACCAGGTAAAAGCTTATCAAAGCGATCCGCCCTTTAATGCAGAAGAAGAGGGAGAAATTGAAGCGGAAACGATCTTGGCATTTGATTCTCCCCAGACGGTGGACTTAGCAGCAGGAGATGGCGATGCAGAACCGATTTTAGTGGGGCAACTTGAGGATGTGCCTGTGGGAGTTTATAATGCGCTCTCTTGGCAGATGCTTCCTGCTCTTGAAGGACCAGCCCAAGGCCATACCTTACTTCTTGATGGTGTGGCTGAAAAAGACGATCGCCGGATTAATTTTCAGGTGAGTGTCGATCGAGGCTATTCCTATACCTGCGGAGAATTTGTGGGCGACCAAAGAAAGGGAATTGTGACCGATGGAAAGTCGGCTGATGTAGAAGCGACATTTCATTTAGACCATATTTTTGGCGATCGCACTGCCCCTGATGATGATGACATTAATGTCGGTGCGTTAGGCTTTGAACCCTTGGCGAACTTGGCTCAAAATGACACAGTCGAGTTAGATGAGTCCATGTGGCGATCGCAACTGACTCCTGAAGAGGTCAAACGCTTCGATGAAGCCCTCAACTCCCTCGGTCATGTGGGTGAAGGCCATTGTCATCAATCTCAGACCCTCCCCACACAGCCTTAAGCTACTCTTCAAGTCAACTGTAAAACCTCGTTTTCATTCCCTATTCCCTATTTCCCCTTATTCCCCATGTTGAATGCTCAAAACTTTGTACCACAAGTAGGGGCGAAAAAGTTTTTGCCCCTACTTTTGCCTCTTGCCTTTGGCCTAACGTCGGCTCTGGGTGAAAAAGCGATCGCCCATGGGGTAACTATTCAACATCATCAAATCTCTGCCATCCAAGTCCAAGCCACCTACGATTCTGGGGAGCCAATGGACAACGCTCAAGTGAGTATCTATGCTCCTGACGATCCCACAACCCCTTGGATACGAGGGATATCCAATGCCCAGGGCGAATTTGTTTTTGTGCCCGAACCGGGTCAAACCGGAACTTGGACGGTGAGAATTCGTAAAGCGGGTCACGGTCAAATTGCCCATATTTCCAGCCCTGAAACCCGATCAAACGTCGAGTTGATAGCAAAAAGTTCCAACCCTGAAGCCTCCCAAACCGCGATCGCCTCCGCTAGTTTAGGAGGTTATACTTCTATCCAGAAGGGGGTGATGATTGCCTCAGTCCTCTGGGGATTCATCGGAACCACGTTATTTTTCTCACGAAGTAGTCGGAGTAAGTCGAATGCACATTCCTGATGGTATGCTTCCCCCACAAGTGGTCATTGTGGGATACGCGGTCAGTGGGGGAGTCATGGCGTGGTCTTTGAAACAGATTGAACGGAGCGATCGCACCCAAGAACAAATTCCTAAAGCCTCCTTACTCACTGCTGCTTTTTTTGTCTCCTCCTCCTTTCATATTCCGATTCCTCCCGCAAGTGTCCATTTAGTCCTCAATGGATTACTCGGAGCCATCTTAGGCTATTATGCCTTTCCTGCTATTGTGATTGGATTATTTTTTCAAACTGTCATGTTTCAACATGGAGGATTATCTACCCTTGGAGTAAACGCCCTCTTAATGGGAATTCCTGCCTTACTCGCTGGATATCTCTTTCGTTCTCGGTTCATTTTTGGGTTTAAAAATCGATTTTGGACACTGTTCTTTGGCTTTCTATCAGGAAGTAGTGCAGTCGCTTTGTCCGCTACTATTTTCTTGAGTTTGGTCTTATTTACCTTACCTACAGATATTGACCAAAACTTAGAACAGGCTTCTTTATGGGCATTACTATTCGCCCATATTCCCCTCGTGATTTTAGAAGGACTCTTTACCGCCATGGTGGTTATTTTCCTGGAACAGGTGAAACCGGAATTAATTAACCATTAATATGATAGCGTTTTGTGCTAGGGAATGGGGAATAGGGAATAGGGAATAGGGAATGGGGAATGGGGAATGGGGAATGGGGAATAGGATTGTGGTACATGGCTTTGGGTACTCAACAGTGTACTCCATTACAGCACAAAGTGCTGTAAATCCTATCATTTCTTTTTAAGGTTGCCACTAATCAATTCTGGAGAAGCAAGTTATTCTTAGGCCCTGGTTAAGAGCATCATCATACAGAAATAGTACCGCCCCTACGGGGGATTGAATCAATTAAAATAACTGCCTCCTCTAGAAATAGAAGGAGGCAGTTATGTTCGAGCTTATCCTGTAGCCACAGCTATCTTAGCTTACCTTCTTTGATAATATGGTAACAATGACTACGGGGATCGCGGGTAAGGGAGAAAATTTTAAAAACTCGATTCTAAAGGTAAGCAAATGCGGGAAAGATAAGTGCTACCAGATCGAAGGGAGAAGGTGATAACTTGAGCATCAATTAAACGGGTTTGACCAGGACTTTGACCAGTACCGGGATTCACAGGATAGGCAGGAAAACACGCGCCACTTAAACTTAACCGCAGACTACTACCTATGGGTAATTGGATACAGGTCGATTGCAAGTAGAGTTTTAGGGGATTTTGGGGTTCCGCGACACAGAGATAGCCTTGGGTAAAGTTATAAACTCTGCCGTCGGGTTTCACTTCTGAGAGGATAGCGGACAGGTCAAAGCTCTGTGTAGAGGCTTGACAATAGACTTCAACGATCGCCTCTCCTAAGATACACATCACCTCCGTTAACGGTTCGCTGGTGTAGGTTACGGTATCTGTTCGACATTCGAGGAGGGAGCGATCGCACGCTCCAAAAGGACTATACACATGGCCCCCCAGAGCAGGAAAGGGTCGCCAGGGGTCGTGAACCCAGCGATCCATGCTTTCATTCGGGGGAGCAGTTTCAATTAAAAAACCTTCTTTATCGCTAATATTCGCCAGTCCCGTACTGGAGAGATAATAGGATTTAGTGGAATTCTTCGGCCATTGAGCCAGCGATCGCCATCGATTACTTCCCATTTCAAACACGGAAATCGGAGGCATCTCTAAGCGTCCCGTATCGTGACCGTTGAGAAACTGATTAAACCAATTGACTTGAATCAGATCGATGGGACTCGCTGCGGCTGCACCATAATCCAATTCTCCCACCTTACGCCCCCAAGGGAGATGGGCCCAGGGGCCAACAATCAGATGTTGGGGATAACTGCTGCGTCCGGTTAACTCATGATACCAGCGCAACGTTCCCCGCAGATAGGGATCGAACCAGCCGCCAATATGGAGCATCGGTAAATCTACAGCCTCTAAATTCGGCGATAAAGCTTGCCAATACTCATCCGGTTCGGGATGTTCTAACCACCGATGATAAAACGCATCGGGGCAATATTTCCGCAACGTTTCGTCTAAGCGGGGTTCTAGACCATGGACGGGAAGATTCCGGGAGGCATTGTAGAGAATTTGGTGGGCGATCGCATCGTTTTTTAAACGTGCTGTTTCGGCCGCTAATTGCAAGGCCCAACCTAAATTAGACGCGAAACAAAAGGCTCCCCCTTCATAGGCCCAATCTGCATAGAAATCATAGGCAATCATCGCCGGACAAAGGGTTTTTAGGGCTTTCGGTTTCCCTGAAGCGGCATACAGTTGACTCATTCCCTGATAGGAAAATCCATACATCCCCACCTCTCCGGTACTTCCAGGCAGTTGAGCGGCCCAATTAATTGTATCGATACCATCTTCAACTTCATGGATAAACAGGTGAAAATCTCCTTCAGATGTTCCTCGACCTCTGACATCTTGAATGACCACAATATAGCCATGGGCTGCATACCATTCGGGGTGAGCATAGACCACTGTTGAGGCAATTTCCCGACCATAGGGTTGTCGCATGAGGAGAACTGGATAGGGGCCATCTCCTTCAGGTTGATAAATATCGGCATCAAGTCTAATCCCATCACGAGTAATTAGGGATGCCGTTTGTTTGAGACGCAGAGTTAACATAATTTCCGGGAAAGGTTACGACTGGGGAACAGTGCAACCGCTACACCTAATCAATAGTGTAGGGTGTTGTTCTTATAAAAAGTTGAAAGTTATTCTTGTTGCTCCTCTTGTACCGGTAAGAGAAGCTTTATATTCTCTAGAAGTTCTGGAATGCTCGTTTGGGTGATTTCCCAGACTTGAGAAAGATCGATCTGTCGGTAGTCGTGGACACATTTATCACGCATTCCGGCAATTTGTCGCCAAGGGATATGGGGATTTTGCTGCCGGAGTTGGGTGGAAAGTTTTTTAGTGGCTTCTCCAATAATAGTAATGCTGTAGAGAATCGCTTTTTGGGATTTCAGGTCAGTCAGGAATGTAGCTTCGTCCATGTCTTGAACAAAGTTAATGATATCTTGGGCATTTTGGGCAATATCAAGCAGATAGAAGGGATCGCGATTCATAGATGACCTGATAATGATTGAGAATTTCCTGACGGCGAAGCCAGTTCCGGTCTTGTTCAACGGCTTTTTTACTGACGAGATCGACCTTTCGGTTGAACAAGTCTTGCAGTTGGTATTCAAGTCCAACAAAGTCTAACAGGCTAATTTTGTAGTTGGGAGCAAAGGTGACTAGGATATCGATATCGCTTTCAGAGCCAAAGTCATCACGGAGGATGGAGCCAAACAAGGCCAATTCAATGATTTGGGCATTCTGGCAGAATACCTGGAGTTGCTGGAGAGTGATATCTAGACGTTGATAGAGGATTTCAATATTCATACAGAAATGGTATTACCCTTCCCTAGAGCGAAGTGCTATCCCTTCAAAGAGAGCAGAATAGTCATCATCAAAATGGCCGCGATCGCCAGATTTTTCTAACACTTTAGCGATCCCTTCCAGCATACTCCCCTCTAATCCGAGATCTTTAGCGGCTTGCAGAAATAAACGGGTATCTTTGAGCAGATGTTTCACGGGGAAATTAGGATTACTGTACTGATGATCGAGCATTCGTTGCAGTTTCTTATCAAAAGTCGGTGCATAGAGGGCACTTTGACGCACCAATTGCATAAAAGCTTCTACATCGATGCCTTCGTGTTGAATCAGATGTAAACTCAGAGCAAAGGCGGTTGTTAGGGATGCAATCAGTTGATTCATCGCTAATTTTACCGTGGCTGCACTCCCCACAGGGCCAACATGGAGCGGTTCCGGGCCAAAGGTTTGCAAGAGGGGACACCACTGTTCAAAGTCGGCTTCTGACGCACCCACCATCACCAACAATGTCCCTTTCTTCACTTCGGGAATACTGCCTAATACGGGAGCTTCTAAATAGTTTCCTCCACAGTCGCGAACCTGTTGAGCCAGAGTTTTGGTTTCTGTGGGGGCAATAGTTCCCATTTGGATAATGGTATGGCCGGCTAATCCAGGTTGGGTGGTAGGATTGAGGATAACTTCGGCGATCGCTTCTCCATTGGTCAGCATGAGGAGCGTACAGTCCGATGATTGTAGCACTTCAAGAGCAGAAGTGGCGATCGCTACCCCGGCTTCTGCTAAAGATTTAAGCTTCTCTGGTGTACGATTATAGGCAGTGACCTGATATCCGGATGCTTGCAACTTTAGGGTCATGGGGCCACCCATCAGTCCCGTGCCTATAATACCAACTCTCACAAGGACACCTCCTTCCGTTCCCTTTGATTCTCGACTTTTCTGTGACCTATGGCTCATTATAGCGATCGCGAAGCCTATATTCCCTTTGACCGCCATCATCTGATTGAATTATGTCTCAGAGATGGAAAACTCCCCAAACCGGAACAGGAAAAATTTCGCCAATTTTGTCAGCTTCTATCCGCCTATTATCATTTTCACTTCCATTCAATTTTAGAAGATCTCAAAGACTATTATACACCCTTTAATCCCTATGAAGAACTCTCCGAGTTTCAGCGCTTCACCTCCGCCGATCGACAGCAGATGGAAGTCGATTTCTTTGATCGCTTTGAGCAAGTTTTACAACGAGCCAATTACTTCCCTCTGTCCCAAGAGACCCTAGAGGAATCCTTTAGCCAACGCTCCCTCATTGAACTCAAAACTGATATTGATTTTAACGACTTCGATCGAATGCTATTCTATTGTCAGGGAGACATTTATCAACTCATTACTCGTAAGAAATGGTTTCGGACGATTAAGGAAGACCTGGATATTTTCGAGCGCGTTGTCGTGGCCATTAAGTTTAAAGATAAATCCTATTTTTCAAAAGATGAGGATATGAAATTTAAACCAGGTAAAATCTATCTTTTTTATTATAAAAATGTCCCTAAATTTGATTTAGAACTTCTGTTTCCCAATGTCAAAGTGAGCATGACTTGGAAAGACCGAATCATCTTAATCGGATCAGCCATTGGTGCAGCGATTCCTGTCCTCATCAAGATCTTGCCACAGATCGTAATTCTTGTAGGCGTTATTCTATTTTTCACGGGTACTTTACCCGGAATGGAAGATATGAAAGCTAACGAAGAAGATGTGCGGAATTTAACGCCTGCCTTGTTGGCTACCCTATCTCTCTTGGTTGCTTTTGGTGGATTTGCATTTAAGCAGTATAATACCTATAAAAACAAAAAGATAAAATTTCAGAAAAAAGTAACTGAAACTCTATTTTTCAAGAACTTAGCCAATAATACCAGTGTATTTCATACCCTCATTGATCTGGCAGAGGAAGAAGAATGTAAAGAGATAATTTTAGTCTACTATCATTTGCTCACCAGTGGCAAACCAATGACTCCAGAACACTTAGACGATCGCATTGAGTCTTGGATGGAAAAAACTTGGAATTGCCGGATTGACTTTGATATTAATGGGCCGCTCAATAATTTATATAATATTCGAGGAACGTTAAATAACCTCCAGGGTAAATCCCAATCAGATATTCCCTTATTGAGCTATGATGAGTGGGGGAAGTGCCAAGTCAAATCCTTAGATGATTCCTTGGAAATCTTAGATTATTTATGGGATAATGTCTTTCGCTATAGCCAGAGTTAGGTGTATGGAGGGGAATAGGGGAATAATTGAGATACCAATTACCAGTTACTAGCACAAAGCGCTATAGATATGAATACCAATACTTGTTTGTCCACTCATCAAATTGGGCGCAGAATCCAAGGAAAATGGCTATGGAGAAACTTAAGCTTTAGCTTAACCCCAGGATCTCGCTTGGGGTTAGTGGGAGAATCTGGGAAAGGGAAAACCCTATTATTACGCGCTCTAGCGGGATTAGATCCCTTGGATGAAGGTCAGATTTTCTGGTCAAAACAGCCAGGAGAAGAGCGCAATCTGACCCCAAAAATTTTTCCCTATTATCGTTCCCAAGCCATTTATATTCATCAACAATCCAGCGTATTTGAAGGAACAGTAGAAGATAATTTAAAGGTTGTTTATACCCTGGCTATTCATGAACATAAAACCTATAATCTGGAATCCATTCAAATGCTACTCACCGAACTGAATCGTCCTTCAGACTTTCTGCAAAGACCGGCTACTACCCTATCCGGAGGAGAGCGGCAAATTCTCAGTTTACTTCGCGCTCTGCAACTCAATCCGATGATTTTATTTTTAGATGAACCGACAGCATCTCTTGACCCCCAAACTACAGAAAAAGTTGAAGATTTAATCGATAATTGGATTCAGGAAAATCCTTACAGGTGCTGTATTTGGACAAGTCACGATCCTCAACAAATGGAGCGGGTAACGAGCGATCGCCTAGAATTATAGAACGACGTTAAAATGGCGATATCGTTCACCGATCAATTATACGGTTTACCCATTACCAGCACAAAGCGCTATAACCCCATGAACCCAACGCTCACCTCCTCCCCAGAACATTCCCCTACTCTCGACTGGGAAGATATTGGCGAACCCGATGTCAGCGATATTGTCACCGAGGATGATACACCCGTGGATAATCTCATTTCTGAAAAGCAACAGCGCTTGTTAACCACCTGCTTGTACAGTGGACTAGAGACAGAGTGCCCCTTTATCGCCATGGCTAATGTAGGATTATTCTATGGCAAAGACTATCCCCCCCTAGTTCCCGATGCACTCCTCAGTTTTGGGGTAGAACTGCCCCAAGATATGAGCCAAAAGAAAAATCGCTCTTATTTTGTCTGGAACCTAGGGAAACCCCCTGATGTCGCCATTGAAATTGTCTCCAATAAAGTGGGCAATGAATTAGGCTCGAAATTGGAAGACTATGCCAGAGCAAGAGTACCCTATTATGCTGTATTTGATCCCTTCCATTATTTATCCAAGAAAACCCTTCAAGTTTATGAGCTAAGAGGGTTGAGCTATTATCTGCTCCCCCATAGTTGGATGGAGGGGATTCAATTAGGGTTAACCCTATGGAATGGAATGTTTGAGGATTTTGAGTATCAGTGGTTGCGCTGGTGTGATGCTGAAGGAAATCTCATCTTAACTGGGGATGAAAAAGCCCAAGAGGAACATCAACGTGCAGAACAGGAACGCCAACGAGCTGAACGGTTAGCCCAGCTATTAAAAGAGCATGGCATTATGGACGAATAATCACCATTCTGCTTTTAATTGATTCATTTTTAATTGATATTAGCACGGGCATTTCTTCTCCACATTGGGGGTTTAATGCGTCTCAGGGCGGAGGCACGAAAACGTCGATCCCACTCTTGTTCGGAGAGGTTGGCTAGATCGATGAGTTTGGGGGCAAGATTTTCTGGATAGGGATGAAACTCTTCGATCGCCGTCGGTTGGGAAAATCTCTGATTCCAAGGGCAAACATCTTGACAAATATCACATCCGGCAACCCATCCATTTAAGTGTTTGGCGATCGCCTCTGGCAGTTCTTCAGCACGGTTTTCGATAGTGTGATAAGCAATACAGCGATTGGCATCGACGACGAAAGGTTCGGCGATCGCCCCAGTAGGGCAAGCCTGGATACAGCGCACACAAGTCCCACAATGTTCTGTATGGGGCTTATCTGGCTCTAAGGTCAAATTTGTTAAAATCTCCGCCAGAAACACCCAAGAGCCAAATTTACGGGTAATCAGATTCCCATTTTTCCCCACCCAACCCAAGCCGGCTGTTTCGGCCCAGAGTTTATCTTGCACCGGCCCGGTATCCACATAGGCTTTAAGTTGAATATCTTGCTCCTGTTCCTGCAACCATACCGTAAAAACCTTTAACTTTTTGCCAATCACCCGATGATAATCTCGTCCCCAAGCATAGCGAGAAATTTTGCCATACTCCGATGCTTGGGGTTGAGAATAGGGCGTATAATAATTGAGCGATAAACTAATAATTGAGGCTACCTGGGGGAAAGCCACGCGAATATCTTGGCGTTTGGGGTTTGCCATCCAATCCATATCCCCATGATAGCCCTGAGCTAACCAGTTTTGCAGTCCTTGAGCCGCTTGTTGGGCGATCGCCCGATCTAACACTGCTATCCCCACTTGACTAAAACCAAGATCAATAGCCTTTTCTTTCACCTTTTCTGAAGTTAAGGTGGTGGACTCTTCAGACATCAATACTACCCCAACTCACCCTTCAATCCGAAATTATTCTTTCTGCAAAGCCGGTACACTCGCCTCTAGTTTTAGACAATTCCGACCATCAATTTGTAGGCGATACTCCACTCTATCCATCAACCGATTCATAATCAACCACCCATAACCTCCTTCCTGTTTTTGTTCTGGATCGGGTGGCAGATAAGTCGCTAAATCATAACCTTGACCGTGATCCCAAACCTCTAGAGCAATATCACTATCCTGCAATTCCAGACACATCACCACAGGCAATTCCGCCTTATCTTTATGGGCATGACGAACCACATTAGAATAGGCTTCCACTAAGGCTAATCGAAACCGAGTTGATTGTCTGGACCAATCTGCTGACTCCCCCAGTTCCACTTCCAAACACCCCAGTAACCAGGACTCAACAATTCCCAGAAATTTCAAATCGCTTGGCACATTTAGCTCAGTTTTCATGAGACCTACAAAACCTCCAAAGATAGCAGCGTTTGATCATCTTCTTGTATAGCACTATCTGCTCGAACACTATCAAGCAGTTGGGTTAAATTAAGTTTTCCAGACTGCTGACTCAACAATCTCCATAACCCTTCTTGATTCAGCATGGCTTCTGAATCTATTTGACCTGCACCCGGATCTTTCGCTTCAGTAATGCCGTCACTGGTGAGTAACAGCACATCTCCTGATTCCATTTTCACCTGTCCAGACTGAGCTTTCCAAACGGGTAAAATACCCACTGGAATACCCCGCACTTTGAGGATATTGGGTTCTACCGTAACGGGTTCATTAGAAGACAATTGCTCCATCAGTTTTGTGTGAGACCAAATCAGGGGATAAACATGCCCAGCACTGGCATAGGCGAGTTCCTGAGTCGAGGGACGATAGCGAGCCACCGCCATGGTGATAAAAGAGTTGTTATTCGTCAAATCATCAATCAGGGAACTATTCAGGTTCCGGATCACTTCATTCGGCTCCTGGGATGTATCCTGAGACAGTTCTCGTCGCAGTACAGAAATGGCACTAGCCATAAATAGGGCAGCAGGAACTCCTTTACCCGAGACATCACCAACGGCTACCCAAATATCGCCTTGGGGATGGACATAGACTTCAAAGAAATCTCCGCCGACTTCTCGTGCCGGATAGCAATGGGCTTGGACATCAACGGCATCAATTTCAGGCCAACTTTGCCGGAGCAGGTTAGCCTGAAATTGACGAGCAACTTCGAGTTCCGATTGCAACTGATCGGCAAGTTTAGTCGCTCGTTCATAGAGTTTGGCTTGCGAGAGAGCTAAGGAGGCTTGTTCAATAATGCTCTCTAGCAGTTGAATATCTTCATCGGGCCAAACGGTATCGGTGTCATATTGATAAAGGGAGAGGATGCCAAACAAGCTCTCTTGATAGCTTAGGGGGACGGCTAGGTGCAGATAGGGGCGATCGCCTTCTGAAGACCGTTGAGTTTGGGTTTGATGACTCTCTAGAGCTGATTGAATTAAGGCTTGAGAGTCTGGGGAATTGAGGAGATTGATATCCTCTGAGGAGTCCGAAACTTTATGATAAGCAAACTGATGTGCAGTCAATTTCTTTTCTTCAACGGATTGAAGACAACAGAAATCTGCTTCAAAGTTCTCACCCACCGTTTCGCTGATGTTTTGCAACATACTGTCGTAATCGAGCTTATCTCTGAGAGCCGTCATCACCGTATTTTGAATCGACTCCCGCCGTAGCGATCGCCGCAAATTATTCGTACTTTGTTTAATGACTTGGTAGGTCTCTGAAGCTTGCTCAATTAAGGCCTTCAGTTCCGTCGGGTTCCAGGGTTTAACAATATACTTAAACACCTTCCCCGCATTAATGGCCTCAACCAAGTCCTCCACATCTGTATAACCCGTTAATAAAATACGGATTGTGTCTGGATACTGTTCTACGGTTTTGCCCAGAAATTCCGTACCATTCATTTCTGGCATCCGTTGGTCAGAGATAATGATTGACATTTCTCCTTCTTGATCCAGAATCTCTAGAGCGGCCTTTGCACTTTCAGCACGGTAAACTTGGAAATCTCGTCGAAAGGTTCGATAAAGTAGATCTAAGTTGTCTCGTTCATCATCAACGACCATCAATTTGGCTTTTTTACTGCGTCTTTCTCGGCGTTCACCCTGACTCATTCCACGCTCCCATTACAGGTTGGTTTGACGGTACAGTAAAGAAAGTCACCCAGTTGGGATAAGACTTTCGGTTTAACGGGCCCTTCAAAGCTGCTATCTTTACTAGATTTCATGAGGTTTGTCAAGGTCATCTGAATCTACAGGATCATTTGCTCCAAGCAGTTGAGTATTTTGGGATTATTGATCCACTTTAACTTTACTAGACAGTTTACACCTACTCGACTAGGACTGAATAGGGGGATAGGGAGGATGGGGAGGATGGGGAGGAAATCGGATATAACAAGGAAAGGATCAAACCCAGTGTTACTCTGTCCCCATTCCCATAAATCTTAATGATTTATCCCTTGACAAATGCACCAAAATCTTCCAAGTTGACAAACTAGCTAGAGATAAATTAACCCATCTCTGCTGATCTATTCCCCATATGCCCTATGTCAAGCCTCGTTATCGTTGAATCTCCAACCAAAGCGCGAACGATCCGCAACTTTTTACCCAGTGGTTACCAAGTAGAAGCCTCAATGGGTCATGTTCGTGACCTTCCCTCCGCCGCTGATGAAATTCCCGCCAGCGTTAAAAAGGAGAAATGGGCCCAATTGGGAGTCAATATAGAAGCGAACTTTGAACCCCTCTATGTGATTCCCAAAGATAAAAAGAAAATTGTTAAAGAACTCAAAGATGCTCTCAAGAAAGCGGATGAGTTAATTCTGGCGACAGATGAGGACCGAGAAGGTGAGAGTATTAGTTGGCATCTAAAGGAACTCTTAAAACCCAAGGTTCCCATTAAGCGGATGGTCTTTCATGAGATTACCCAAGAAGCCATTCGGGCAGCCCTAAAAAACTGCCGGGATATTGATTTGCAATTGGTTCATGCTCAAGAAACCCGGCGGATTTTAGACCGCTTGGTGGGATATACGATTTCTCCTTTATTGTGGAAAAAAATAGCGCCGAAACTCTCAGCCGGACGGGTGCAGTCAGTGGCGGTTCGGTTGTTGGTGGCTCGCGAGCGGGAACGGCGAGCTTTTCGTCAGGGATCGTATTGGGATCTCAAGGCGACGTTGGAACAGACGAAACTGACGTTTGAAGCCCGGTTAACCACTCTGGATGGGGTTAAGATTGCAACAGGCAGTGATTTCGATCCTCAGACCGGAAAAATCATTAATAACCGTAAGGTGAAACTGCTCAATGAGACAGAAGCGAAGGCACTGCAAAAGCAGTTAGAGGGAAAAACTTGGACGGTGACTGAGGTGGATGAAAAGCCGACGACGCGCAAACCGTCTCCTCCCTTTACGACTTCGACTCTGCAACAGGAAGCAAATCGCAAATTGGGGTTATCCGCGAAGGAAACGATGCGGACCGCCCAAAATTTGTACGAGCAGGGCTATATTACCTATATGCGGACGGATTCGGTGCATTTGTCGAAAGAGGCGATCGCCGCAGCTCGCAGTTGTGTAGAACAGAAATATGGGCCCGAATATCTCTCCCCTACGCCACGCCAATACAGCACCAAAAGTAAGGGAGCGCAGGAAGCTCACGAAGCTATTCGTCCAGCCGGAAAGCAGTTTCGTACGCCCCAAGAAACGGGGTTAGAGGGTCGCGAAGCCAAGGTTTATGACCTGATTTGGAAGCGCACCGTAGCCTCTCAAATGGCCAATGCCCAGTTAACCCAAATTGCGGTTAATCTGCAAGTGGAAACCTCGGAATTTCGTGCTTCTGGTAAACGGATTAATTTCCCTGGATTTTTCCGCGCTTATGTGGAAGGTTCTGACGATCCCGATGCCGCCTTGGAAAATCAGGAGGTGATCCTGCCCGAACTCAAAGCAGGGGATCATCCTAATTGTAAACAATTAGAGGCGATCGATCGCCAAACCCAACCCCCCGCTCGCTTTACTGAAGCATCCTTAGTCAAAACGCTGGAAAAAGAAGGGGTGGGCCGTCCCAGTACCTACGCCAGTATTATTGATACGATTATCGGCAAGGGTTATGCCCAAATGATCAATAAGGCCCTTGTGCCTTCCTTTACTGCCTTTGCGGTTACCAATCTTCTAGAACAACATTTTCCCGATCTGGTGGATACTCAATTCACCTCTCGCATGGAGCAAACTTTGGATGATATTTCTATGGGACAGGTGGAGTGGCTACCCTATCTAAAAACCTTTTATCAAGGTGAAACGGGTTTAGAAACTCAGGTGAAAGAACGGGAGAGCCAAATCGATCCCAATACCGCTAAAACTCTGGAATTGGAGGGTTTAGAAGCTAAAGTCCGTTTAGGGAAATATGGCCCCTATGTGGTGGTGGAAAATGGAGAAGATGAACCGCTCACGGCTTCTATTCCGCCCCATTTAACCCCCGATACTCTCGATCTCGAACAGGTACAAACGCTGCTCAAGCAAAAAACCGAAGGCCCTGACTGCCTCGGTGTTCATCCGGAGATGGGAGAAGAGATTTTTATCCTCAATGGAACCTATGGCCCCTATGTGCAGCTTGGTGAGGTGTCGGAGGAAAACAAAAAACCAAAACGTGCTTCCTTGCCCAAAGGGATGAAACCAGAAGAGGTAACCTTGGATATGGCCGTCGGGTTGTTATCTTTACCTAGATTGTTGGGACAACATCCCGAAACGGGAGCGAATATCAAAGCAGGTTTAGGTCGCTTTGGCCCCTATATTGTCCACGATCAAGGAAAGGAAGGTAAAGATTATCGCTCTTTGAAGAAAGAAGATGATATCTTAACGATTGGCTTCGATCGCGCTCTGGAATTACTAGCCCAACCGAAAAAAACCAGGGGAGGAGGTCGCAGTAAGACTAAGGAACCCTTACGAGAGTTGGGAACACATCCAGAGGATGGAGAAGCCATTAATATTTATGATGGCCCCTATGGCCCCTATGTGAAGCATGGTAAAGTGAATGCCAGTGTGCCGAAAGAACGGCCGGTTGAAGAGGTAACTTTAGAAGAGGCTCTAGAGTTATTGAAGGCTAAGAAAAGCACGAAAACTACCAGTTCGCGGGGTCGCAAGAAGAGTTAGCGGCGATCGCTTCACGACAGAACAGAAACCCCCTCTTGGACAGGTCGGTTAACCTAAGAGGGGGAATTTTTCCCTGTTTTTCCTCAAAACCCTGTGGAAAACTTGTTTCCTTTGTGGAAAAAATGGGGAAAACCCGATCGCACTAAGAGCGGATAAGGAGACTCACAAGCTAGAGTCTAGAAGGGATAGAAACACTAAAACTTTATTCCCTATTCCCCATTCCCTAGCGCCAAGAAACCGGGTTTCTCCTGGGATATCCTTGCTTTGAGCAAGAAGGAACCAGATGACCCGGTTTCTATCTGTTCTATCGCCTAAGAATAGGCTTCCATGGGAGCGCAGGAACAGACAAAATTGCGATCGCCAAATGCATTATCAATTCGTCGCACTGGCGGCCAATACTTAAACTCCTTCGTCCAAGGCGCAGGATAGGCCGCTTGCTGGCGCGAATAGGGATGCGTCCACTCATCGGCTAACAGCATTTCGGCCGTATGGGGGGCATTTTTGAGTAGATTATCCTCAGCAGACATCTCTCCCCGCTCAATGGCGGCAATTTCCTCGCGAATGGCAATCATGGCATCGCAGAAACGGTCTAGCTCTTCCTTCGACTCGCTTTCGGTGGGTTCAACCATGATCGTTCCGGCAACCGGCCAAGACATGGTAGGCGCGTGGAACCCGTAGTCCATCAACCGCTTGGCGATATCTTCCGCTTCCACACCGGCCGATTTTTTCAGGGGTCGCAAGTCCACAATACACTCGTGAGCCACTAAGCCAAACTTGCCGGTGTACAGAATGGGATAATGGGGGTCGAGCCGATGGGCGATATAGTTAGCATTCAGAATCGCTACTTTCGTGGCATCGGTTAACCCTTGCGTGCCCATCATGGCAATGTACATCCAGGAAATGGGCAGAATACTCGAACTTCCCCAAGGCGCGGCTGCTACCGCTCCCTGTTGGTTCTTGCCTAAATCGACGATACTATGACCGGGAAGGAAGGGAACCAAGTGGGGCGCTACACCAATGGGGCCCATCCCCGGACCGCCACCACCGTGGGGAATACAGAAGGTTTTGTGTAAGTTCAGGTGACAGACATCTGCGCCATAGTCTCCAGGACGACAGAGTCCGACTTGAGCGTTCATGTTGGCTCCGTCGAGGTAGACTTGACCGCCATGGCTATGAATAATTTCACAGATTTCTTGAATGGCTTCTTCAAATACGCCGTGGGTGGAGGGATAGGTGACCATGAGCGCGGAGAGTTGAGCGCTGTGTTTTTCGGCTTTGGCTCTGAGGTCAGTGAGGTCAATATTACCCTGGCGATCGCATTTTACCGCGACGACCTTCATCCCACACATCACGGCACTGGCGGGGTTCGTGCCATGGGCTGACTCTGGAATCAGACAAATATGGCGATCGCCTTGTCCGTTATGCTGATGATAGGCTCGAATCACCAATAATCCGGTATATTCTCCCTGAGACCCCGCATTGGGTTGCAACGAAACCGCCTCAAATCCGGTAATTTCAGCTAACCAAGCTTCCAACTGACGGAACATTTCCTGATAGCCTGCCGTTTGCTCCAGGGGTGCAAAGGGATGAATTTGACCGATTTCCGGCCAAGTCACCGGAATCATCTCGGCTGTAGCATTGAGTTTCATCGTACAAGAGCCGAGGGGAATCATGGAGGTTGTCAAGGACAAATCCTTCGCTTCCAGGCGATGCAGATAGCGCAATAGTTCCGTTTCCGAATGGTATTGATGGAATACGGGATGGGTCATGTAGGGACTTTGGCGCGTGAAGTGACCCAAATCTGGGGTTGGCGCAGACCCGATAATTTCTTCTGCGCTAAAGGGTAAATTTTGTCCCTGGGCAAAAATCTCCCATAGGTCGATGACATCTGCGATAGTCGTGGTTTCATCCAATGAAATCCCCACAGTCTTCTCATCTAGAGTACGGAGGTTAATTTCTTTCCCATTAGCGGCGGACAATAGGCTCTCTAAGGACGTTTCACCCAAGTTTACCCGTAAAGTGTCAAAAAACCGGCTTTCAGGCAAGCTATAGCCCAAACGCTTGAGACCAGCGGCTAACCAGAGGGTATGTTGATGGATCGTTTTGGCGATCGCCTTCAGACCTTCCGGCCCGTGATACACGGCATACGTCGAGGCAATCACCGCTAACAGCACCTGAGCCGTACAAATATTACTCGTCGCCTTATCCCGGCGGATATGTTGTTCCCTCGTTTGCAGCGCTAACCGCAGAGCCGGCAGTCCATCCTTATCTTTCGAGCGACCGACAATGCGACCGGGAACTTGCCGTTTATAGGCTTCGCGGGTGGCTAAATAGGCCGCATGGGGGCCGCCATAGCCTAGGGGAACACCAAACCGTTGGCTATTCCCCACCACAATATCCGCATCCATTTCTCCTGGAGGAGTCAACAGGGTGAGGCTCAGAAGGTCAGCCGCTACTGTCGCCAGAGCGCCTAGTTCATGGACTTTGGCAATACATTCGCTGTAGTCATAAATCGTGCCATCCGTTGCGGGATATTGCAGCAGGGCCCCGAAGATGGGTTGGCTAAAATCAAAGGTGCGATGATCGCCAACAATGACTTCTATACCCAAGGGTTGGGCGCGGGTTTGCACCACTTCAATGGTTTGGGGATGACACTCTTGGGAGACAAAAAAGCTGTTGGCCTTATTTTTGCAGAGGCCATAGCTCATGCTCATCGCTTCGGCGGCTGCTGTTCCTTCATCAAGTAAGGAGGCATTGGCAATTTCTAACCCAGTTAAATCAATGACCAGCGTTTGAAAGTTAAGTAAGGCTTCGAGACGACCCTGGGCAATTTCGGCTTGATAGGGTGTATAGGCGGTATACCATCCGGGATTTTCCAGGATATTACGTTGGATGACCGGTGGGGTGATACAGTTGGCATAGCCCATGCCTATATAAGAGCGAAAAATCCGGTTTTCGCCCATCATCTCTTTGAGGGTTTTCAGCGCTTCATGTTCGCTTTGGGCGCTGGGGAGATCGAGGGGCTGAGTGAGCTGGATCGCTGGGGGAATGGTACGCTCAATTAAGGCATCTAAGTCATCGATTTCTAACAGGTTGAGCATCCGCTGAATATCGTTGTCATTCGGGCCTAAATGGCGATCGCAAAATGGACGAGTCTGTGGCTCAGACGCGGGGACAGAGGAGTTTGGGGACAAAGATCCGGTATTCATATTAGCTTTAAGGGTTACGTCTGAATTCTGCATGGGCGATCCATATCTCACATCAAAAGCTTGAAAAAAGTGCCATAAGAGTTATGACGACACCTTTTTCTTTACTTAGGGTTTGACATACTCCACTGGCTAAAGTCGAGTAGATTCTCCAAACATCACTGCTTTGGATTTCTGATTCAACGAGTTCGCTTCAACTAAATCTCTTGCGGTATTTAATCCAGAGACGATCCTCTCCTCAGACGTTCGCTCCATTCCAGAAGCCTGTTTTCGTATGCTCTACGATACAGTTCAAAACCTAAAATATTCAGTTTCTCTGATACTTGGTGCTTGAAGTTTTCACCTTCTCAAGCTTTCCTGAGAAGAACCCCATAACTTCAGTTTTCAAGGTGCGTGCCTTGCGGCTACTGGGTTTTTCACGGGGCTGATTACCCTTTCTAGCTTAGAATCTTGACATCCACCCCTGCC
>DDLS01000182.1 GCA_002340255.1 Cyanobacteria bacterium UBA2566 | reverse complement strand
AGTCCCTTAATCAAGCCAATATCTATAATTACATGAATTTTGGGGTTTGTCAAGGAGATGGGGAAAAAATTTTGGGAATAGGGAATGGGGAATGGGGAATGGGGAATGGGGAATGGGGAATGGGGAATAGGGAATGGGGAATAGGCAAGAGGCAAGAGGCAAGAGGCAATTAATGTCCCCGTGTCCCCGTGTCTTCTCGTCCCCGTGTCCCCGTGTCCTTCCCATCCTCTCCATCCCCAAGTTTAATGCAGTGGTACTTCTAGGCGCTCTCCAGGGGTGGGGGAGAGGGCTTGGGTGCTTAAGCCTTGAGCCGATAGTTTTTGCTGAAAGTCTTCTACGGTTCCTTCGGCTCGGAGTAAGGAAATCAGCAAGCCTTCAAATTTGACATCCCCCCCTGCTGCTGTGGGCAACATGACTTGAGGTTTGACCCATTGAGCTACTTTGAGGGCACTTTCTGTACCTTTAATGATTGGCCCGACTATCGGTAAACCTAAATCGATCATGGGCGTAATAATTACATCAATCGGTCCCTTTTCCTGTAGAGTAGGGGAATGGTAACCGTGGGGTTCATAATAAACGGTTTTGCCCCTAGAGAGTTCTTTAAAGATATAACCATTCTCTACGAGGGTGGGGCCAATGGGAGAACCAGGAACGGCCTGAATCTCGACCTGCTCATTGAAGCGATAGGTTTGGCCATGTTCTAGGGAATGGATGTTAGTATAGCCGAATTCTTTGACGACTTTGGCGGCATTGGGGGAGCCAACAACGGGTAAATTTTTATTCAATTGTTTCAGGGTCTGGGGATGGGCATGATCTTCTAATCCCTGGGAGAGAACGACTAAATCAATAGTTTCTGGAATGGCACGGTCTTGGGGACGATATCCTTTGAAGAGCCAGGGCAAGTTACCAAATACTAGGGGGCCAACTAACCAGGGGTCAATGAGGATGTTTTGTCCTCCGAGTTCGAGTAACCAAGAGTTGCTATCAAGATAGGTGAGATACATAAGGATGATGGCGTTTTGATCGGTGTTTTTATTGTAGGCATAGATTCTGAAGTGGGAGAAGGAGTTGGGGGATGAGGGGAATGACTGTTCATTAAAATTTTAGACAAAATTTTACAAAATTAGACATCAGATCTGTTATTATGAACTCATGTCTAACTTACTGAGTGTGTCCGAAGCAGCCGAATTATTAGGCGTGTCAACCAAGACCATACGCCGATGGGAAGCTGACGGAAAAATCAAAGCAGTGCGAACAGAAGGAGGTCATCGACGTTTTGAGGTATCAGACCTCATAGGAAATAAACAAGATGATAGTTTAACAGTAGCTTATGCCCGTGTTAGCAGTCGTGACCAGAAAGATGACTTAGAGCGACAAAAAATCGTTTTGGAAGCTTATTGTGCTTCTCACGGGTGGTCTTTTGAGGTGATTTCCGATCTCGGTTCAGGTATTAACTACCGAAAAAAAGGACTGATTAAGCTCATCAAACTAATTTGTACTTATCAAGTTGAAAGACTGGTAATTGCCCACAAAGATAGACTTCTTCGTTTTGGGAGTGACTTAATTTTTACATTATGTGAAATATTTGGCACAGAAGTAATTATTATTAATCGAAGTGAGGACTCTACTTTTGAGGAAGAGTTAGCCCAAGATGTTTTAGAAGTGATTACCGTTTTTTCTGCGAGGCTTTACGGGTCGAGAAGCCATAAAAATAAGCAGATAGTTCAACAATTAAAAGAGGTAGCTAAAGATTTAAAATGAAGTCATTTAAGACCGAGCTTCATCTTAATAATAAGCAACGAACTTTAATAGGGAAACACGCAGGAGTAGCCCGTCATGCTTATAATTGGGGATTAGCTACTTGTATAGAGCTTCACGAAAAAGGAGAAAAAAGACCTTCTGCGATTACTTTGCACAAGCGTTTAGTCGCTGAGGTTAAATCTCAAAATGAATGGTATTATGAGGTATCTAAATGCGCTCCTCAACAGGCTTTAAGAGATTTAGAGAGAGCTTTTACAAATTTCTTTACGGTCAAAATACGAGGTTTTCCTAGATTTAAGAAAAAAGGGGTTAATGATAGTTTTTATCTAGAAGGAAACATTCAAATCAAAGGGAATCAAATTAAATTACCTCGGATTGGGTGGGTGAAAACTTACGAGAAATTCCTGCCCCCTATTCTCATTAAGTCTCATAGCAATGTAACGATTAGTCGCCAAGCTGATAAGTGGTTTATCTCTTATAAAGTTGACGCTGAACCTCAGCCGATCGACCATCCTAAAGGCTGTGTAGGTGTTGACTTAGGTGTTAAAACATTGGCTACTTTATCGAACGGAATGACCTTTCCTTCGGTTAAAGCCTATCGCAAAGCCAAGAAAAAATTAGCTTCACTACAACGAAATGTAAGTCGTAAAGTGAAAGGTTCTAATAACCGTAAAAAAGCGATTAAAAAACTAGCCAAAGCACACTATCAAGTGGCATGTATCCGTCAGGACGCTACTCATAAGTTAACATCCTATTTAGCCAAAAACCACAGCGAAGTAGTGATAGAGGACTTAAATGTGAGCGGAATGCTCAAAAACCATCGTTTAGCTCAAGCAATAGCTGATGGTGGTTTTTATGAATTCAGACGGCAACTTGAGTATAAATGCCAATGGTATGGTAGTCAGTTAACCGTCGTAGAGCGATTTTATCCATCATCTAAGACTTGTTCAGACTGCCAAGAAGTCAAGAAAGACTTAAAACTGTCTGATAGGACGTTTATCTGTCCATCATGCGGTTTCTTCTTAGATCGTGACTTGAACGCAGCTATTAATCTTTCAAAGGCGGGTAGTTCGCCCGTGTTAGCTTGTGGAGTGTCGAACAAACGCAATACTTCGGTAAAGCGGACACCGAGAAGCAAGAAGAAAGCATCAAATTATGTACAGCTTACTCTAAGCCTGTCATAGTTTGTCTCAGTTTTTCAGAACGGAATTGCTCTATAAGTTAAAATTGCGATAACAGCGGAAAGTGCTGTAAGTAGCGATCGCCAAACCATGAGAGGAAGTGAGTCATGTCCACCTTATCCGATTGGCAGCAACTGGCCATTCATTCCCATTATCAAACCGCAAACGCTATTTTAGATCGCTTGCACGCAGGTAGTGCAAGCGAAGCGAGTCAAGGGTTAGAAGCACTGATTGAAGCCATGGGAAGAAGTGAAAAACGAGCGATACAAAGTCAATTAATTCGACTCATGAGCCACATTATTAAGTGGAATGAGCAGCCAGAGATGCGATCGGCGAGTTGGAGCATTACGATTCAATCTGCACGAGATGAAATTGAGGATATTCAGGAAGAAATTCCTAGCTTAAATCAAGATTTTATTGACTCGATTTGGGAGAAATGTTTCCAGAGAGCAGTGCGATATGCAGAAACAGAAATGGGGGTTCAATGTGAAGGGGTTTCTCTGTCTTGGGAAGAGGTTTTTCAGGCAGAATATCGCGTTGTTAAACCCACTTAACTTGATTGGTGTCAGCTTGAATATAGGGAATGGTTATGAGCGATCGCAATTTAGAACTGAATCAAGAGATTATTTTTGATGCGGAACATGAGACTCCATTGCCAGTGCAAGGGGTGGAGATCGGGGTGAACTCTGACGAGGGGTTACCGGAAGTAAGCTTAAAGGTGGCAGTAGATGGGCCCAGTTATGAAGAAATTGAGGGCAAAAATCGGTTTAATTTAGAGAAACGATGGCGCGGGGAGATGACTGGGGAATTTTTGAGCGATCGCCCCCTATATTTAGAACTGATGTTACAACCCGATCGAATTCCCGATCCCATCCCAGAGGATTTACGTATAATTTTAAGCCCAGAATACTTGCAATCTGAGTTGTGGTTAGCTCTCTCTATTTATCAAGAGGTTAATGGGGAACGGGTGGGTTATGATACTTTTTGGAAACGAGCCAATTTAACTGAATTGACCCAAGCTTTTCAGATGGGAGCGCAAGCTCTGGAAACCCTATTTAATGTGGTTCAGGAGGGTTTAGAAGGAGCATTATCAGAGGCTAAAGAGGGAAAATTCACCCAATTTATGCGCCAGTTAGAGGAGTGGACAGAGGAGGAAGATGAACGTTCTTTAGAGTCCGTGGTGCGCGAGTTTTTCCATGAAGATGATTGGGAATTTATACAGTTAAAATCCGGACTTTTACAGTTAGCTTTTCAGGGAGACAACGGTCGTTGGCGCTGTTATGCTCGGATTCATGAAGCGGACAAGCAATTTATTTTTTATTCTATCTGTCCTGTTGCAGTTGGAGAGGAGTATCGGGGGTTAATGGCTGAATTCTTAACAAAAGCTAACTATGGCATGATTTTGGGCAATTTTGAGTTAGACTTTACGGACGGTGAAATCCGATATAAGACAAGCATTGATGTAGAGAACGATCGCCTCAGTCTGGCTTTGGTGCGATCGTTAGTGTATGCCAATGTGACGATTGTAGATCGGTATTTACCTGGAATTGTGTCGGTATTGGAGGGGAGTCCAGTATCGGATGCAATCGAAAGGGTTGAATAGCAGGACTTCTTGACATCAGATGGGACAAGGAAGAAATAATCGGCCTTTTGGCCGACGAACTCTAGAGCAGATTGAGCGGGAGGGACGGGGACGGGCCCAAAGTCGGTTGAGCTTCTTGAGAAGTGGCTTATTTTACCGCTTGTATCGTTTCTTTCCCTTCTGGATGATTCGACTGATTCCGTTTATCCAACAGGATATGCTGGATCTGTTGCGTCGAGAGCGAGAAGAAGACGAGGAAGCAGAAGCAGAGGTTGCACCGGTAGAAACCGTTGCGCCTCCGGTGGTGGGGTCCCGTAGAGACTGGATTTATACGGAATACCGATGTATTTGGGGAGACCCATTGGAGTGCGATCAGCCCCGTCAGAGTATTGAAGCGGATGGGGAGACCAAAGTTTGTCTGAGATGCGGATTTCCGGCAATTTTACGCCCGAAAGCAGAGATCGTCGGCCATCGGGGACGGTATCGGGTAACGGAATTTCTCGGGACTCGAGGGATGGGAAGGTTGTATAAAGGGGCGCAGGTGGTGAATAATGCGCCTGTGGTGATTAAAGAGTATTTGTTACCCAAGCGCTATTTTAATATTCAGGAAGCGCAGAATTACAAGGATAATTTTGAGAATGTGGCTGGGGCAGTTTTGGCTGATGGTCGGGCCCAGGATTTTCGGGTGTTGAGTTTTGGGGATGCGATCGGCGATCGCCACGAAGAACGCTGTTATGTGGTCACCGAGGGTTTGGCCAGTCTTTATCCCACATTAAGGGTATATGTGCAACAAAAGGGGGCAATGGATCAGTTTGAATTGTTGCATTTTTTGAATCAGGTTTTGCAAAGTTTAGAGTCCTTGCATGGGCAAAAATATCGCCTACCGTCAAGCAAAATTCAAGGGGGGTTACCCCATGGAAATTTGAGTTTAGATACTCTGCTGATTTTGCCCCAAGAGCAACAGTTTTTTGAGTTTCCCCAATTTCTGATTTATTTGTCTGATTTGTGGTTGTGGGAATATCGTTTTTTCCCACCCACGATGACGGTAAAACGACCCGCATTAAGCCAAGATTTGCGGGATTTGGGTCACATCAGCTTTACCTTACTGACCGGCACGTGGTCGCTTGAAGAAGAAAACAGTTTAAATCCAAAGTTGCCCCAAAATTGGCCGGATGTCGATCCCAAAATTCAACAGTTTATTTGGCGCTTATTGGAGGTTGATACGCCATTTCCTAGTGCAGAAGTGGCTCGCCAGTCTTTGCCTCAGTTGTCTCGATCGCTACAGTTCATCGAGTCAGCGGAAATACAAGAAGAAGAAGATATTAAGCGCAAGCGTCGCTGGTGGTGGTTACTGTGGCTCTTGCTATTGTTGGGTTTGGGGAGTGGTTTAGGGTGGTGGTTACTGCGCCGATCCAATGGTATGGCAACCGCCCAAAATCCGAGGGTTTGCTGTGTTCAAGATGTAGCTGCTGTTCCCCAGGGACGGTTTCAGTATACAGCCGTGGGGAATGGGATTTGGAATTATGTACTCAAACAACCGAATTTGGTAGCGTTGGGACGGCGCTTGGAAACGGAGTTAGGGCAGCGTATTCCTAAGTTGGAGTTGGTGTATGAACCCGTGCAGTCTTTGGAAGAGGCTATTTCTACTGTGCGCGGCGATCGGGCTGATTTTGCCATTGCCTCAGCCATCAATGAACCGGATTTAGAAGCTAAACGAATTGCCTATGATGGATTAGTAATTTTTGTCCCATTTAGTTACGAGTTTCGCCGTAACTCTTTGCCCCGAACCTTAAACGGACAGTTGAGTTTGGATCGGATACGTCAGTTGTATACCGGGGAAGTGACGAATTGGCAAGAGTTGGGAGGCCCCGATTTACCGGTGAAGTTATATGTGCCCGAAAATCCCGAACTCATCCGTATCTTTGAGGAGCAGGTTTTGCAAGATCCGGGGGCGATCGCCGCCTTTCGTCAAGGGTTGCCAAAACCGACAAACCCCGATGCTTTGGTCACTACGCCATCGGAATCTACGATTTCTGTCCTACCGATTTTCGAGCTATTGCGAACAATATTAGCCGATTTTGAGGAACGGGAAATCGGTGGCATTGGCTTTGGGGCGATCGCCCAAGTTTTTGGCCAATGTTCCGTTTATCCCCTAGCCATTTCCACTGAGAATAAAACCGCCGTTCAACCCCTCATTCAAAACAACACTCAACCATTGAATCCAGGAACCGATCTCTGCAATGATAAAGGCAGTTATTTCCCCCATGTAGAATTGTTTCAAACCGGTGAATATCCCTTGGCATATCCTCTCACCGTCGTTTATGCTCGTGATAATAGCCGTCCTCCTATCGGGCAAAAATTTGCCGAGCTTCTGCAAACTGAAGAAATGCAAAACCTATTAGCAAAAACCGGCCTCATTCCCCTAAACCTCAGACCATGACTAATGATTATAACCCCCATAGCTCCTGGGAACCCATCGGCGATCCACATAAAGCGGCTGGCTTTACCATTCCTGCACCCTTCCAAACCCACCGCCGACCCACCGATCAAACGAATTTTGATACCTTACAAAAAGCCGCCCAAAAAATTAAAGACGATCCTTTGAAAGTCCAACAGTTAGCCGATCGAGTTTATGCATTATTACTCGAAGACTTACGTGAACAAAAACAACGTCAAGGATTATATAAAGGACGCTTGTCATGAAGAAACCGAATCGCTATACCCAACATCGAGCCAACTACATTCTCACCAATCGGTTTTACGTTGAAATTGGTAATGAAATCAAAGCTTCTTTCAGTGAATGTTCGGGCTTCGGAGTCAATATGAAAAAAGAAACCTTACTTGAAGGGGGACTCAACGATCGGCAGCACATTTTAGTTGGCCATGCAGAATTTGACGATGTGACCTTAAAACGGGGAATGACCAACGATTTAACCTTCTGGAATTGGCTCTCACAAACCCTCAGTAGCTTTCCCAAAACGCGATATAACCTCAATATCCTCATGTTCAACCAAGCGGGTGAAACCCAGTTAGCGTGGTCATTACTGGACGCAATACCCGTGAGTTGGAAGGCTCCTGCTTTGCAAGCAGACAGTTCTTCAGTGGCGATCGAAGAATTAACCCTAGCCTACGAAGGCATTGAGCTAATTTTATCTGGCCGCTAACAAACCCGAAAAATTGAGATTATAACTCCATACTATGAGCCTGAGCCGAAAAAATAGACAAACAGCTATATTCAGACTTATGTAACTTCTAGTCAACCTAAAGGACTAAAGTATTGACTATGACAGAAAACGCAACACAAAACAACTTACCAGAAACACCATTAAGCTTAAACTCTCCCTTACTCACCCATCATCCCCTAGGACAAAAATTTATTGCTCCAAAGTTTATCAAACCCTTGGGAACAATAAATATTAGTTTTGTGAACAAATCCATCATTCAAGGTATCTTAATAGACGATATATTTCAACAACAAAGATTACAAACATCCCCACTAATACAAAATAAAACGTTAATTCCCCCTTCGCTTCAGCCCTCATTCACCCCTGAAACAAAAGCAGAAAATACTTCCATAAAAATACCTGAACTCAACAAAGATCCTTTATCTAAAAACTCTAGTCTTCAAAAAAACTCATTTCCTGATTACGATACTTCATTTCAAACCAAAACAAAAAAAAGCTCAAATACCAATCAATCCTCCCCTCATATTTCACGAAGATCCCATAAAAAAACTGAAATATTTCGTTCTATTATTACCTCATCTAATCCTCAAGACACAACAAAATACCAGTTAAATGGTAGTTTTGACACTCATGATCAATCCTCCTCGTCTACCATTAAACAAAAAAACAAAACATCAAACACTTCCAGGAATCTCCCTCTTGAACATAAGTTTATTCAAAAAAAGTATTCTTTGAATACAAATCGAAAAGCAAATGATCCCCTTCAAATTTTTCGTAGAAAATCTCAAAGCAAAGAAACTATACAAGCAAAAATTCCAGAGCAATGGTCTAGCATAGAAGAATTGATAGGAGAAACTAAACAATCCACATCCTCCGAGCCAGTACAAAGAACAGAAGAAACCAC
>DDLS01000153.1 GCA_002340255.1 Cyanobacteria bacterium UBA2566 | reverse complement strand
AAGAGAATTATTAAAACAAGCAAAAGAAAAAAGGGAAGGGAAGAAGAAGAAGAAAGGATTATTTCAGCAATGATATCTGCTATTGGTGATAGATAGAAGCCAGTGGAAAGAAAGAAATGTGATGATGTTAAGTCTAGTGTGGGGGAGTCATGCCCTGCCGGTATATTGGGAATTATTAGGCAAAAAAGGGAGCAGTAACCTAGAAGAGCACAAAAGAGTATTATCTCCGGCATTGCAGCTACTAAAGGAATATAAAGTAGTAGTAATAGGAGATAGAGAATTTCAAAGTATCAAATTAGGAGAATGGCTCTGGTCAAGGGGTGTAGGATTTGTGTTGCGACAAAAGAAGAGGACATGCATTGCGGAAAACCCAGATAAATATCAGTCATTAAAGAGCCTAGAAATCAGACCCGGGATGAGTCGATTCTACCGAGAAGTCTATTGTGGAAAATCTCATCAGATAGGGAGGTTTAATCTGGCGGCTTATTGGAAAAGAAAGTATAGAGGTAAGGGTTCAAAAGAAGCCTGGTTTATCCTGACGAGTTTAGATAATATGGAATTAGCTTTATCATTTTATTCGGCTCGATGGGGAATAGAAACAAGGTTCAAAGATTGTAAAACGGGAGGCTATAATCTAGAAGAGACGAGGGTCAATGAGCAACGGTTATTAGCCACTATTTTAGTGATAGCTATGGCTTATACTTGGGCCACATTACAAGGAATAGCTGGGAAAAAAATGGAGGTAAGTTCCTATCTTGCTCGGCCTACAGAAAGCTCACGTAAAGTCAAACGCCACAGTCATTTTTATATTGGATGCTATGGATTCTAGAGTGATAGAAGAGGGGTATAACACAGCTTCAACAAATAATCGATTGTCTTTGGCTGTAGCACCTGGGTCTCCCTTTTTACCGGGTAAGAGGTGTTCAATCCTTTTCCACTGTTCGTCTCGCCAGCCATAGCGTTTCATCTGCTACCCACATATATGTTATTACTTGATCAATACCCTTTACCCTATCAATCTACTTTTGTCAAAAAATTTGATTGATGACACGCCCTAGTAAATGGGATAGGTGCGTTGAATAGCGCACCTTACTGCCATGGCTGGCCCTGAACCAGACCGATCGTTAATTAAGATTACGACCATTTACCAGTTTCCGACTCTTCCGGTTTAGTCTCTGATTCAGTTGGCATATCTGGCTGATCCTCATCAGTGCCATTGCTGTGGCCATTCTTAGCCAAGGGTTTCTTCAATAGACCTGATAAATTCCCCAGAGCTGATAAACCACCTGAACCACCACTAGATCTTGTCGGTTTTTGGGGTCTTTCTCCTTTGAGGAGGAATGCTTCCAAGTTTTTCACCGCAATATAGAGGTTCGGTGTAATCACCAAACTGAGGATAGTTCCCAACAGCATTCCCCCAAAGATGGCAGTTCCCAAAGACCAACGACTGCTCGATCCTGCTCCGGATGCTGTGACCAGGGGCCAGAACCCAACTAGGGTGGAAAAGGCAGTCATTTGAATGGGTCGGAATCGCTGTTCGGCTGCTTGCGTGGCTGCTCTGGTAAAATCTAGACCCTTTTCATGGAGTTGGTTGGCAAACTCAACAATCAGAATTGAGTTTTTGGAAGCTAACCCGATGAGCATCACGAGGGCAACTTGGCAGTACACATCATTGGTGACCACCGGCCAAATTCCCCCCGCTTGAACGATATTGGCGCGGAACCAGACAGCAGAGAGCGCACCGAGGACAGACAGAGGTACGGACAACATGATAATGGTGGGGTCAATGTAGCTCTCATACTGAGCTGCTAAGACCAGGAATACCATCATAAAGCCGAGACCAAAGATAATTGGTGCGCTGCCTCCAGAGGCTTTTTCTTCTAGGGCAGTTCCTTGCCAGGAGTAGCCAAAACCAGGGTCTAGGACTTCTGCTGCTGCTTTTTCCATGGCGGCGATCGCCTGTCCGGAACTGTAGCCTGGAGCTGGCCCCCCTTGAATTTTAATCGAGCGGAAGATATTAAAATGTTGGATAATCTCCGGCCCGGTAAACTCTGTCAGCTTAATCAAACTGCCCAAGGGCACCATTTGACCGTCCCTAGAGCGTACATAAAACTGATTGATATCTTCTGGATCGGAGCGATAGGGGGCATCCGCTTGGGCATAAACGCGATATTGCCGTTGACCGAGGACAAAGTCATTCACATAGCTCGATCCCAGATAAATTTGCAGGGTACGGAAGATTTCAGTGACATCTACATTCAAGGCATTGGCGCGATCGCGCAATACTTCGATTTGTTTCTGGGCTTTATTGGCGGTAAACAGGGTATATGCTCCGGCCACTGCTGGATATTGCTCAGAGTTTACTGCCCCAATCAGACGATAGGCATTATCGAGTAAATCTTGAATGGAAGCATTTCCAGTTCGGTCTTGCAATTGGAACTCAAACCCTCCAGTACTCCCCATCCCTTGGACAGGGGGGGCATTCACGGCAATGGCAAAGACCTCCGGAATCGTTGCTAGAGATTGATTAACACGGCCGAGTACCCCATACACAGACTGTTCTGGACTAGGACGCTCATCCCAGGGTTTCATCATGACAAAAAAGACTCCTTGACTGGGGTTTTGTCCGTCGAAACTAAACCCGGCGGCCCCAAAGGTATATTCCACTTCTGGCAGGGTACGAATTTTTTCTTCTACTTTTCGGCTAACTTCTGCGGTGTAGTTCAGCGATACCCCATCAGGTGCTTGATAAATCACGATAAAATAGCCTTGGTCTTCTTGGGGTACAAATCCACTGGGCACTGAATTGTACATGAATACTGTGGCGACCAAACCCGCGATAAACACCGCCATCACTAAGAGGTTAATCCGGGTCAGAAATTGAATCAATCCCCCATATCGACGCTCTACCCAGCCAAACCCTTGGTTAAATTTCTCAAATAGCCATGCTAAGGGGCCGTGATTGTCTTGTCGGGGACGCAAGAGCAACGCCGACATGGTAGGAGAGAACGTAAGAGCGTTAAAGGTTGAACAGGCGATCGCAAAGGCAATGGTTAAGGCAAATTGCTTAAAGATAATCCCGGTGGTTCCAGGGAAGAAGGAGACGGGAATAAACACCGCCATCAACACCGCAGAAGTAGCAATCGTTGCACTCGTTAGCTCTTCCATGGCATCCAATGCCGCTTGCCGAGGGCGCATTCCTTCCTCAATTTTGGTGGAAACTGCCTCCACAATCACGATCGCATCATCGACCACCAGACCGGAAGCCAGGGTAAAGGCAAACAAGGTCATGGTATTAATTTCAAAACCTGCCACCATCAACCCCGCAGATGCTCCAATCAGAGCCACTGGAATGGCGATCGCCGGAACCAGAGTCGAGCGCCAGTCCTGGAGAAAGACAAACAGAATCAGAATCACTAACCCAATGGCTTGGAAGAGGGTGGTAACGACTTCTCGCAGAGATTGATTAATAAAGGTCGTCGTATCATAGGCAACTATCATATTTAGACCGGGAGGAAAATTTTCCGCCAACTGAGCCATTTCTGCTTTCACTGCATTCCCGGTTTCCAGAGCATTCGACCCAGGTAACTGATAGATGGCAATTCCCACCCCTGGATTAGTATTTAAAAGGACATCTACCGTGTAGTCTTGCGCTCCCAGTTCCACTCGACCAACATCTTTGAGCTTAACCAGGCTTCCTCCTGGCCCAACACTGAGTACCAATTCTTCAAAATCACTGACATCGACAAATCGCCCCACTGCTCGCAGGGGAATCTCAAACTGTTGATCTTCTGGAGCTGGAGCTTGTCCGATTTTCCCCGCACCCACTTGAATATTTTGCTGTTGCAGAGCGTTCGCTACATCAGAAGCCGTCAATCCCCGTGCTGCCATTTTATTTGGGTCTAGCCAAATTCGCATGGCATATTTGCGATCGCCGAGTATAGTCGCTTGCCCCACTCCTGGAAGCCGTTTGAGTTGGTCAAGCACCGACAAATCGAGATAGTTACTCATGAATATCTCATCATAGAGATACTTCCCGCTCTCATCTTTATCCGAGGAAAAACCGAGTACCAACAGAATACTTGGCGATGCTTTCTCCGTGTTCACCCCCGTTTGCCTCACCTCTGCCGGAAGTTGGGCTTCGGCAGCAGAAACGCGGTTTTGCACATTGACTTGGGCAATATCCCGGTCTACATCTTGGGGAAACGCTACCCGAATGGAGGTCAAACCGGAGTTATTGGTGTTGGAGTACATATATTTCATGTTCTCCACGCCATTAATTTCCCGCTCAATAATGGTCGTGGTTGTCGTTTCTGCCGTTTGTACGTCTGCCCCAATATAGGCTGAGGTCACTTCTACTTCAGTGTTGGCTAACTGAGGCAGTTGGGAAATAGGAAGCAGAGGGAGACAGATGGCCCCAACCAATACAATCAGGATGGAGCAAACCGTGGTTAAGACCGGTCGCTTGATGAAATTGTCAGCAATACTTAGGAGCATAGGTCATCGGTCAAGACAATCAAGGGGCATGAAGGAAGCTCAACCTTCAACTGGCATTGAAGTTTCTCCAGTTTATCTTAAGGTTGGATTTTCACAAGATCGGCACGTTACATTCCCCTATTCCCCCATTCCCCCACTCCCCCTCTGTCGTCTACTGAAACGCTGATGGGATTGGGGGCGATCGTCATGGGCAGGACTTCTGATTGTCCGCAAAACCTCCTTTGGCTTACTATTTTCCACAGCCCTAGAATCACCTGAAATCGTTGCTACTCCTGTGGTGGTGTCCGCATTTTGCCAACAGATTGCGGACTTTGATTTAACCAGCTATAATACAAATATCTACAAACAAATACTACAACACTACATACCATTTAAGTGAGGAGTACGAAAATGGCTGATGCAATGCCTACTAGAGAAGGGGTTTTTTTGTGTTCACGAGATTTAGACGTAACAGGGAATAGAGTCTTTAATCATCACTTTTTGCTGATTGTAAGTAGTAATGATTACCTGAAATCACTGGGTTGTGACACCAAGGCTAACTATCTTACCATCTCTGGTATAGAGAGTGATGGACGCTTAAAGCTCGTTTACAACTATGGCTTGGACACTGATGCTTGTACTAAAGGCGAACGTGATTTTCAATGCAAACCAGTTAGATGTCCAGACGGATGTGATTATAAGGGGTTTATAAAAAGACTTGTTGACCAGGCAGAGTGTTATGTGAAGAATTCAGCAGCTCATAAAGTGAGTTACGTTTTCTATAAACAAAACTGTGCTACTTTTACAACCAGTATGTTAGTTCATGCTGGAATACCTTATCCAGAAGTCGTAAAACTCGCAGATTTTCGTGGATGGGACGTGGGAGAAGATAAGTGTATGGAGGAGTGGTTGTTTAGATAATAGATGCAGCCAACTCTACAGGTCAGTCGTAGTGCCGTGATACAGCTAAAATAGTGCATTAGAAAATCGCTAGGGTTCTTGAAATTTGTGAATTTAAGCAAAATCCTATTGCCTCATTTTAGTCGTGTCACGGCACTACGGCTAACTAGGGCGCTAGAAACCGGGTTTCTACGAGAATCTGGGAGAAGAGCCAGAAAATTGGGCACAAACCCGGTTTCTTCCTACGGAGCCTACAAAGAATCCGGATCGATATTTAACTGTCGCAGTTTCTCCCGTAGCTGTTGTAAATCGGATTCGGCGCGATCGCGCTCTAAATCAGCACCGTCGGCTCTTTGCTGTTGGCGATCGCGCTCCAACTCAGCACTGTTAGCTCTGTCTCGCTCTAGTTCTTTTTCCTGACACTGGCGATCGCGCTATAATCGTGAAGTTATACAATCGATCGCTCCAGCTATGAGTCATGGATATTGTGATTACTCTGAATTCAGAATTGGAAACATTACTTCGTGCTAAAGCCACTCAGCGAGGTGAAGATATTAACACAGTGGCATCTGAGTTATTAGCTCATGTTTTAGCTGGAGAAGAGCAAAGCTCTCCAGTGCAAGAAAAGTCCTCTAGAACCAAGGTTCAAATTTTTAAGGATTTGTTTGATGACGAGACCTCTGTACCCATCAACTTAGATTTAGATAGCGATCGGGCGAAATGGGAATATCTACAGGAAAAATATGATTTATGAAAGTATTACTCGATACTAATATTATTTTAGATTATGCTCTTGAACGACAACCCTTTTTCTATGATAGTGAAGAGATTTTTACAGCCATTCAAAATCAGCAAGTGACTGGGTATGTTTCTGCCTCTACTCTTAGCGATTTATACTACATCATCCGTAAAAAGAAGGGAAAAGAATGGGCGATCGCTTTCGTGACTCGTTTGGTTCATTTGTGTGAAGTAGCCAGATGCGATCGCCAAACCATTGACATCGCTCTAAAAGCAAATTTTAATGATTTTGAAGATGGGATTCAATATGGTGCTGCTATTGTCAATCAATTGGATACGATTATCACTCGAAATATTCAAGATTTCCCCGTTACTGATATCCAAATTCTGACGAGCGATCGCCTGATAGAACAAATTAGCGATCGCCGCTCGTGAAACGACAAAGAACGGAGTCTAGAAACCGGGTTTGTACGAGAATCTGTTAGTTCTTTAGTGTAGGTTGCTCCTCCATCCTCTACAATCAATGTAAACAGCGCCAGCAGTGCAGAAAGTCAAAGAGTTTCAAGGAGTAGTTATATTGAGACCACTTGCAAAAAATCTTGAGGAGTTAAAATAGGAATACCTCTAAAGGGATGAAGTTCTAACAAATCCTTATCTCCAGTGATACAGCAGTTTCTCCTGTTATGGAGTACAGTCTAATTCTCAAAACGCAAGTACCACAACCTATTCCCTATTCCCTATTCCCTATTCCCTAGCGCGAAGCGCTGTAATATAACTCGCATTGCCCGATATCGCTACTTCCAGGAATTTGTTATCCTTGGGATCTCGACAACTATCAATAGTTTCAGTAATTTCAATAACTTCTGCTTCTCTATACAAGCTGGCTAAAAAGTCTTCACGAATTTTTGTCGAGATGTATCGATCAAATTTGGGACGACTTAAAACTTCACTTATCTCCAATATAATATCGCTAGAAATTAGGATAATTCCTTGGAATTTACTGGCTTGAAAAGCTTTCATTGCCGTAGATTCAGTCAAGATTAAAGCACTGACGACTACATTAGTGTCAATCACAATTCTGTTAGTTGTCATCGTTAAGAATTGAGTCGAGAATTTCTGGAGTCATGCCATTGGCAATCGCTTGCTTACTTGCTTCTTCCATGATTTCTAGAAGGGGCTTTTGATTTATCGCTTTTTTGAGCATTAGATTAATAAACATGACAATTTTCTGTTGTTGTTCCGGTTCCGATTCTCGGTAATGTTTGGCCAGTTCAGCATCTACTGGAATAGTAATAGTTTCCATTATCGGCTATGGGATTATTAATTGGGGACTATTGTAATCTAGCATTTTTAAGATAAAAGCCTACAAAGAATCCGGATCGATATTTAACTGTCGCAGTTTTTCCCGTAGCTGTTGTAATTCCGATTTGGCGCGATCGCGCTGCAACTCCTTCTCCTGACGTTGGCGATTGGCTTCCTGAAGTTGATCGGCTTCCTGACGCAGGCGATCGGCTTCCTGACACTGGCGATCGCGCTCTCGCACGACATCCTCATAAGTCTCGAACACTTTCCCAGTCGGCGCAAACACCTGCAACTCTGGCGATCGGGTACTAAAACTCACTCCCAATAAAGGACTTCTCCAACCCTCCATTTGAGGAATTTCGGTTAATTTCCCCCCCACTTCTCAACCATCCTTGCAGTTGATTGAGTTCCAGATCGTAGACATAATATTCTTCCACGCCATAATGGTCGTAGAACTCAAACTTATCGTTCATCTCTCCTGTGGTATTGCTCGGTGAGACAATCTCTATCGCCACTTGAGGCACGATATTTCCTTCTTCCCATTGTTTATAAGAACCTCTATCTTTTTTCTCCACTCCCAAAACCACCATCACATCTGGTGCTTGACTGAACGGTAATTTTTCTTCTACTGGCGTTAACGTTCCCGCTCCCCCACGATAGCGCAAAGCGCTGTACCTATTCCCCATTCTCTGGAGAACTCGGTAGGGTGCTCGCATCCACTACAGGCGCACCATCACGGAGTTTAACCACTCCTTCCGTGACGATGGTTTCGCCTCCCTGCAAGCCGTCCTGAACGACAAAGCTTTGATCCGTAATACTACTTAGGGTGACTGGGGTTTGGGTTGCCACTTGTGTGCCTTCCGATTCATTGACGACAAACACAAAAGCTTGGTCACCAATACGCGTAACTGCTGTCGTGGGAATGGTCACACTGGATTTGTCTTCCCAAACTACTTTTGCCTTCACTAATTGATCGGTACGCAATTGATTTTCGGCATTGGCATAGATACCTTTAATGGTAATGGTTTGGGTCTGAGCATCGGTTTGTGGTGAAATGAAGGACACGGGTATAACTCCAATGGGTTCATTTTGTTGAGTCTGCAACTCAATTCGGGTACCAATGCGGACTTGGGATAAGCGGTCAATGGGAATCTGGATCAGGACTTCTAAAGGTTGGGATTGACTGACAGTAGCAAGAAGGGTTTGGCTATCGACAAAATCCCCAACGTTGACTGGAACATTGCCTACGGTTCCTGAAAATGGGGCGTTAATTTCATAAAATCCTAAGCGGGCTTCTTGTTCGGCTGCTTGTTGCCTGGTGCGTTGCAGTTCTTGTTGGGCACGAGCAATTTCAGCCTCCGCCCCAGCAATGACTTGATCTTGGGCAGCGAGTTGGGCATCTACGGAGGCAATGAGGCGATCGTAGGCTCGGCGAGTACTGACGACGGTTGATTGAGCCGCTTCAATCACTTTATTTTGGTTTTCGACATCTGCTTGCGCTTGTAGATAAGAGCGTTCGGTTTGATCGGCAGTTTCTTGGGAAACCGCTCCATTGTCAGCTAGGGATTGATAGCGCTCATTTTCTAAGGTTTGGTAATCAAGTTGGGCTTGGCGGCGATCTAGTTCGGCTTCTTGGGAAAGTAGGGTGGATTTGGCGTTTTCCCAGTCGGCACGGGCGGAGTTGAGGTCTTTTTCGGTGGCAATACGGGCGCGTTCGGCGATCGCCGATTGTAAGCTACTTTTGGCGGTTTCTACAGCGGCTGTGGCAGATCCTACTTGGGCCAGTTGGGAATTTACGGCTGCCTGTTGTTCAATCGGATCGATGATAAACATCCGTTGTCCAGCGGTGACGCGATCTCCTAAATCCACATATCGCTCTAAAATATTCCCACTCACCCTAGGGCGCACATTGGCAATTTCTCTTGATACCAAGGACACATTATATTCTGTACCCTCACTGACCCGCCCCGATTCCACCTCTCCAAAGACTACTGGAACCGCAGGACGAGGCGTTGCCTGTACTTGTTCTTTGCCACAAGAGCCTAACAACATAGCACTGGCAATCAGAGGAAGAATCTTAAACGCAGTATGAATAGGATAATTGTTCATGGCAGGGATTATGCTAGAGCGTTCTTTTAACGCCAACCATTTTAGCTTCTGTCTGGTAAAGAGGCACTATAGCTTTATAATTTGGTAATGCTCGATTTCCTCGGGCGATCGCATCCTAAAACAAGGTCAATATTCCTTGATTGATATCCTGACTTAGAGAGACTACTGCATTATAATTATCTCACAGTAGCTGTTCTAAATCTCCTGTTGAACAGTTCCCGGGCCGTATCCAGATAACCTTGGGAGGGAACCCTAATAAGATGCTTAACTCCCTACAATCCGTATCTTTAGTCACAATTAGATAATTGTTTCGACAAGCATACTCCCAACTTTTGCGATCGGGTACAGAGGCTAATCCAAGTTTATCAACATGCATAGAATTAGGATAAATACCTGCCAGAATATCAACTAAACGAGGCGATAGATTCTGGTCAAATAAAAACAGCATTACTCAACTACCATCATAAATCGCTCCCGTTGAGCCGCAAAACTTAAACAAGCGAGGAGTATCCTCTTGTATTCTAACGGGTAAGGCTAGTTTCTAATTGCATCCTGGGTTAGAAATTTCTTTTGGCGGGAACGTTGTTTTAATTGTTGTAAACTCTGCTGTAAATGGGCAACCGATTCAGATTCTATACCCCCATAGCGCCACTGCACATAGGCTTGGGGAATCCTCTCAATTACGTTCGTTGTTTCTAAGCCATACTTACCTCGCAAGCTTTCAGCATATTCTTGAGGGGTTTGCGCTGGATGTTTGGGATAACCTGCTTCTTTAAGAATGTCTAAGTATTGTTGATAAATTCGCTCCATGGGATGGAGTTTAGAGAGCCATCTTTGCCGTCTCCACTGTTGCCATTGCTTAAATAAGACCCAGAGCAAAAAGGAGATCGCGATCGCCAAAATTGAACCGATAAAGAACCCCGTCCAGCCACTGGAAATCAATTGCCACAGACGAATCAGTGACCGAACTAAAACAGTCATAATAAATGCCCCGATCGCCGTAAGAGCATTTTTCACCGGAGACGGTAACCAACCGGCAACCCAATTCCAAAACTGACGCAGGACGCTAAAGCTTTGATAATCAGAAATTGAGGGCGGAATTAGGGGATGACCAGGAATCGGGTCAAAGCTAAACCAACCATACTCTGGAAAATAGACTTCTGTGAGGGCAAAGGCATCAATATTACGAACCACATACAATCCGGTAAAGGGGTTAAATTCTCCAGACCCAAAGCCGACGGCTAGACGTGCCGGAATGCCAATTGCTCTCAACATTATGGTTAACGTAGTAGAAAAGTGATCCGGATATCCACCGTTATATTTGAAGAGAAAGGCTTCTACCAGGTCTTCATTGCCATCAAAAAAGGGTAATTCTGGCTCAAGACTATAGCGTTGTTTCAAATATTGAGCCAGATACAGAGCTTTTTCATAGGGATCGGTTAAGGGATTTTCTGAAGTTGCCAACGCTTCTTCCGTTTTCTGACGTACCCGCTCTGCAATTTCTGGAGGAATTTGCAGATACAGCTCACGAATCTCTTGCGGATAGTCTGTCGAGGCTTCCCGCAAAACCGAGCGATCGCGATAGGGAACCTCAGAAATTACAGTGTAGGTTAATCCTTCTCGTAGGTTAAGGGGCGATCGCAATGCTCCATGTTTATCTATCCCCACTTCTCGCGTAGGAAAGTATAGATCCTCAACTTGATATAACGCCGGTATCAGGTTGGGTAAACGTTCAACCACCGTATAGGTTTGCACCACTTCCCGACTTCTGGCTAATGAAGAAATGCGAGGCATGTAAAATTTATACGACCAAGATGGGCGTTCAACCAATGCTGTACCCTCTTGCTCAATTTCCCATCCTTGACCGGTATAGCGATCGAACCCTAACACTCGCCAAAATCCTTCTGCTTGAGAGCGAACCCGCAACATTACCCTGGGAGTCAGTTGACCTCTCAAATTCTGGTTGATTTGACTATTAAACCCATAATAAAAGGTGTCATCCATTTGACCAGCTCCCTCACTAGGGGCTTCTCCTCCGCCCCCTTCACCCTCTCCATCCTCGGCGGTTTCTGGGTTGATAATGGTTCCTGGCAATCCCTGAAAGCTTTGTTCTTCTTCTTGCATTAGGGGAGGTGCGCTGACCGGGAAATTGCGTAATTGATAGCCGGGAACCCTAGGAAAGGCAGCAAACAGAGCCATGCCTAATCCTAGAATCACTAAGAGCATAAATCCCAATTGTTTGGGTGCTAGTTCTGGTGCTAAGGGGGTACGCTTACGAGTCGTCGAACGCCAATTCCAGGTGAGAGGCGATAATCCAAGCCGCGAGCGATAATCTAAAACCAGAGTAGGCAGGGCAATGACCAGGAACAGGAATAAGAGGGGGGAAAAGGCTAAGGTTTGGCTCAGAGTTGCAGCGACACCAATTAAAATCAGCCCGATCATCATCGAATAGCCCAAGTCTTTGCGGCGTGGTAAGTCGAAACTATGTAAGACTTGGAGATGAACTAGCAGTTCAGCCAGAACCAGTCGGGTATCGTTGAGTTGGGTAAACAGGTTTCCGAAAAATACAAAGAGGGCAATTAACATGCCAATAGCGATCGCAAATTTCGTGACTACATTGCGATCCTTGCGTCGATACCAACTCCACAGGGCCCCGATCGTACCCACAGGAACAGCCCACAGACTCATTTGGCTTCCTGCTGCCACATCAGTGGCCATAATTCCCACACTCACTAAGGCCTGAACCAATAGTCTTAAGAACATGGATTCTTCAGCCACGGGTTTTGGAAGGCGCTCTACATGCTTCCACAAGTCCGATAAGAAGGGAAAATTCGATCTCTGGCGCGTCCCTGATGAGTTTGCCATAGGTTGTATCTGGTTACGCTTGCTAATTTAAAGCTAAGAGCTAGTGTAACAAGATTTTTTGTCTTTGGTATCTGAATTTAGGGTTGAGATCCCATATGGGTCGGTTGAATAGCAAACATCAGGGGCGCTTCAGGATTATTTTCTAGCTCAATGACCAAACTGTAGGGGCGATCGCCAATAATATCAAATAACTCTACACTTAGATATCCAGGATCGCAGCGTTTGGAGATTGCCTGTCTACCTTCACCTTGAAACTGCACTGTTCCAGCACAAGGCAGAAACGCTTCTACCCGAAGTTGAGATTTCTGTTCAGTCCGGGTATAATGAGCTGCAACTTTCAAGGATCCAAGTTCCGTTTCCCAGTTCCGTTCTATGGAGGTTTGATTGACAACGGGAGTTAGGGTTAGGGTTTGGAGAATTTTTTGGGCGGCTAATAGAGAAAGCAGCATTTTTTGCGATTGTTGGACTTCCTCATACACTAAAGTCGGACGAGATTTTTGGGGAGAGCGCAATTCACCCAATAATAACGGACGGGCTATTCGGTTTAAAGTCAGAAACTGATTGGGAAATAAATTTTCTACTGCTTGCACCAATTTTGCCCCCTCTTCCAGAGTAGACTGGGCGACTTGCTGACATTGATTGAGTAATTGAGTCAGCAAAGACTCAGGGAGTTGTACAGGAACAGGCAAATTTAACTGTTTGAGCTGTAGCATCCAAGGTTGAGAAAGAACAGGGGGAGAGGATACCACCTCACAGGGGTCATCCTCATAGTCCATCATCGTTGTTTCCCAAGGAAATAAGGGAAGATTCGATTGCATTTCAGCTTGAATTCGTCGCTTTAATAAAGCCTGGAAACGGTCTTGCACGGCGGGGATCTCTCCTATCTCTAAAGGTTGGCCCTCTGGGTTTAAATGGGGGGGATAGATGCCATCGATATCTTCAGACTCTAAAGGATCGAGTGCCTCCCAATCCCAAGATGATTCATCGGGTTGATCTATCCATCGGGATGGATTGGGATCGGAATGGGAACTTGATGCTAGTTCTTCTGAAACTGGGGAAGAGTCATCCAATGGAGGATTGAGGAGCCAAGTAAAAAGGGCTTCAATTTTGGCTTCTGGGTCTTTATTCATGGCAAATTTTGAATTCTCCGGATAATTAGGCATTGCGGATCGCCCAAGCTTTCGCTAGGATTTTGATCCATCGTTTTTGAATTTGAGTGAGTGTACAGTCGAGTTGATCGGCGATCGCTTCATCATCAACCCGATCTTGTTTCAGATTAAGGTGTTTTCTCTGCTCTTCAGTAAGCTTGTTGGTAAAAGTTTCCCACTCTTGAGGCATTAGCCCTAAATTTTGTTCTAAACTTGCTTCTAACCATTCATGTACTAATTGCCAATGGGGGCCTAGGGAAAACCGTTCTAAGTGATATTTAAACCGTTGTTGTAGATAATCCCGTTCCCTAGGCGTAATCTCTAAAATCCATTCAATTTGTGAAGTGGCTAAATCCAGTAAACGGAAGACGAAATAATCCGCACATTTTTGCTGACCGCGTTCTTCTAGATACTCTAAAAGCATTTGCACAACTTTTTCAGTAATTTCATCGGCTTCTGGGATCTGTACCTGGTTACTGATAGCCTTACGGACTTGAGAGAGTGCAGGACTTGACCACTCGGAATCGGAGTCCGAACTACCTCCTTCTGAAGCCGTTTCAATATCGACTAGCTCTTCTGGAGGTTGTTGTTGAGAAAAGGTTTGCGCTCGTAAAATAATCAGTTGTTGCGAGCGATTCCCTTTCAGACGAATTCGGCGTTTAGCATAGCGCTCTGCAAAGGCCATGAATTCAGCAATGTCTAACCGAGTTTTTGGGTGATAGGTGAGGGGGAGTTCGGTTTCACGGCGAAAAGCATTAAAGGCTTCGAGGTAAAAGGCTTGTAAAAAATCCTCAATTAAGGTAGTGCGAGCTGCATAACTGGCTAACCGATAAGATGGATTTATATAACCATAAACAATCGCGGCTAAGGTACTATGGAGATCTTGACGGCCCTTAACCGATCCTTGCTGGTAATAGTGTAAACATTGTTTAAGGCGAAGTTGAGCCAGCTTTTTAGCCCACTCTTCCACTTCCCCTGACATTTGAATCCGTTGACTCTCCACGCAAATTCGAGCCACTTCAGTCGCTAACCGATGGGCGACTTCCCGACAGTTACGTTGTCCCGCTTGGGTTGAATTCTGGAGTTGTTGCCATAGGAGTTCAAAGATAGTTGTAAAAATCTGCTCCACAAGTTCCTTTCTCCCCCCCTAACCAAAGTGATTTGCTTAGATGAACGTAACACACCTTGGGTTGAGCTGCTTTTAGAAGAGGTTAATTCTTGTCTGTTGCTTGTTTCCATAGGCTAGACTAGGGATCTAGGACACTCTCTTCTGTCATTCTCCGAGGAATTATAGTGAATTCGATTAAGATTGATACAATCATGATTGATCCATGGTAGATACTGTCTTGGATGTCAAGGGGAGGAGATCGGGACGGAGATCGGAGCGGAGATCGTGTAATTGGGGTCAAAAGGCTTTTGGGACTTCAACAAGGCAAACGCCAAATGAAGAAGTTTACCCATAACGGCCGCGCTCACCGGCATTTTCACCTTCCCTCGACTCAATCACCTCTGGCTGAAAGCCTTGAGAAGGGGATTATGGCCCATAGCCACTATCGCTGGCATATATAAAGCTTTTCTCAAACGTCGATTACCGGTATGAGAAAGGCGGGGTTTACGTTGAGAGGTTAGATACTTCTAAACCTTGAAGCCAAGCGCTGACTTGGCCCGATCTCCTACTCTCTTAAGATACAAGGGGTGGGTTCACGAAAATTTCGGTGGAAAACGAAAATATGGGTAAACCGGCCTCTACTCTCCCACTATGCATCGATCCTTGGAGTGGATACGTGATCTTGGTACTCTACACCGTGTGATCTGGGTAGCTGAATTTGGGAAGAATTGCTGAATTAGGCCTTAATTAAGGCTCAACACGGTAGACTCATAGAGAGCAATAATTTTATGGGTCACTTCGTCGATACTCAGGTTATCTGTGAGAATTTCGATCGCCTGTGGACTTTTCTGTAAGGGAGCAATTTCTCGGTGACTGTCGGTATAATCTCGCTTACGGATGTCTTGCTCCAATTGTTCCGTGCTGGGAAGGGTTGGCAATGAGTGGGAGGATTGAGCTAAGTAATCCCGCTGTCGTCTTTTCGCCCGTTCTTCAACCGAGGCGGTGAGGAAAATTTTCAGGTCAGCCTCAGGAAAAACGTGGGTTCCGATATCCCGTCCTTCGGCCACGAGTCCGCCTCGTTTTCCCCATAACTGTTGTTGCTCAACCAGCTTCTGGCGCACAGCTCCTAAACTGGCGATCGCCGAAACTTGAGCGGTTACTTCTAAAGACCGAATCACTTCGGTAACATTCTGATTATTAATAAAGACTTGGCAGGGGCCACGGGTGCCTTTTTCGAGATAAGCAACTCGGCTACTGCCTCCTGCTCTTCCAGGATAAAAATCTTGCGATGATGTCGGGACGAATGGCCGTTGATCCCTATTGTCTGACCAATCCGGGGAATACTCAAAGCGAATCTCACATTCACTGACTAATTCCACAATAGCGGGTTCGTCAGTTAAGGCAATTCCTGCTTGTTGCACTAACCAAGTCACGGCTCGGTACATGGCTCCCGTATCTAGATATAACAGGCCGAGTTGTTCGGCCACTTGGCGAGCAATAGTTGATTTTCCGGCTCCTGCTGGGCCATCGATAGCAATGATGGGGCGGCGGTCGCACAAGATAATATTATCAATCAAACGAGTAGAACCCACTTTAGCTGCAACACTTAATAATCCCTCAAAAAGGATCGTCTGTAAAGGTTCTAGGGTCTGAGGATCGACTAAATCTGCATATTCGATCTGTACATTCGGCATGGTTTTGGCGATCGCCTCAAATGCACCGATTAACCCTTCGCGGGTGCGATCGCCGTTTTTAAACGCCGTTTCTGCGCTCTTGAGTCCCTGATATAAGACTAAGGCTTCTTCGCGATCGCGATCGCTTAAATACTGATTGCGAGAACTCATGGCTAATCCCGAGGCTTCCCGTACTGTTGGACAACCGATAATCTCAACTCCCAGATTTAGATCTCGCACTAACTGGCGAATAATCGCCAGTTGTTGAGCATCTTTTTGGCCAAAATAGGCTCGATGGGGACGAACTACATTAAATAACTTCGTGACGATAGTTGCCACTCCCTGAAAATGGCCCACACGAGTTTGGCCACAAAGAATCGAAGTCATCGATTTTGGAGGAATAACAAGAGTTTGGGCGATCGAATCGCCGACAATCCCCATTGCCTCTGGAGTAGGTGCAAAAACCACATCTGCCCCAGCTTGGCGACACAGTTCGTAGTCGTGCTCTAAATTGCGAGGATAGGTCGCTAAATCTTCATTCGGCCCAAATTGAAGTGGATTAACAAAAATGCTGACTATTACGCGATCGCTTTCTTGTCGCGCTAACTCAATTAAACGCAAATGCCCCCCATGAAGCGATCCCATGGTGGGGACAAGAGCAAAAATCACAGAGGGAGACTGCTGCCGTAAATAGGTTTGAAGAGCAGCAATCGTTTTGTACAGATGCACAGTCGACTCGTTATGAATGGTGTACCAGGTTAGGTTTACCAGAAGGAGAATTGATCACAACTCGGCCTCTTGCATAAGTGAGCAGACAATGAATAGAAATGCAATAATCCTATATTCTTAATGATTATTGCTATTCATGCCTATTGCCTCATTCCTGCAAGAAGTCTACTATCTTTCCAGGATTTCCACCCGTACTGGGGCAACCCCCATACTGATTAATCCCAGTTCTTGGGCTGCTCCTTTAGACAGGTCAATAATGCGGTTCCGAACATAGGGGCCACGGTCATTAATGCGTACAATTAGGGAACGACCATTATCTATGTTGGTGACACGTACCATTGTACCAAAGGGTAAATTCCGATGGGCAGCCGTTAACCCATATTGGTTATAAATTTCCCCATTAGCGGTTAAATTACCATGGAAGCCGGGCCCATACCAAGAAGCCCAACCACTAATGGCTTGAACCGCAACTAATTGCCTCTCGGAAGACAGGGTATTGTGGGGTTCTTTAGCAGGAGCCATGACTGGTTTACCATAGACTTCTTCAATGGGAGGGGCATTCCCGAGAAGGCGGCGTAGCCGGTTAGTGGCTTGAACCGCATCTTGGGTAGAGTCATTGGTTGTATCGGGTAAAATTACATCTTGGCCCATGGTCACTAGGGTTTGCTCTTGGGCTTGAATGAGATAGGTTTCTAAGTCTTCATCCCATTTAAGAGCGATTTCTTGGGCATCTTCTACTGTTCTTACCCATTCGGATAGTTTTTCGGCGACTTGCTCTGCGTCTTGAACCGGTTCAGTATCCGATAAATTGACCATGGAAACTGGGGTGGTTGATAAGGGGGCCGCAGTTTCCTGGGTTATTTCTTGAGTAATGGGTTCCCCCAGAAAGGTGAGGACAGGAATATTTTGAACATATAAGGTAGCGGCTGCCTGTCCATTGAGGGTATGGGGATAAATCTTGGTAACAGAAGTTGGCTGAGTCTGTGTAGCGCTGATAATCTCCGGGTCTGGGTTCTGAGCAATGCTCTGACTTTCGCCGGTTTCAGGGGTATTGGAAGTCTCCACCTCTGGGAGTTCCGAAGCGGTCAGATTTTGTTCTTCTTGTTTTTGTTGGGCGATCTCCTCCGACTCAGGAGCCATACGATTAGCAAGCCGATCGTTGGGTTCTGCATGACTAGAAGTCCCCGAGCCTAGGGTCAAGAGGAGAGCAGAAACGGTTAAGCTTTTCCAAAGATGTTGGTTCATAAAGTCTTAGGTGATTAGGACAAAAGAGGCAGAGTCTGAACTCTGATATGCCATCTGAATTTACGGTTGTTATCAGATTGACTTAGCCCTACTTTTCCCACTCCAACAGAGGGTAGAATAACCTTCAGTTGTGGAGGGTTTTAAGTTTCTTAGTCTAAAAATCGAAATCGTTATGAATTTGGTTTTTAGATTGAACAGCGATAGGCTATCACAATTTTTTGGGATTGGGGAAGGCCGCGATCCCCAAAAAACTAAGTAAAAGTACGCTGTATGGATTGCCCAGACTAAGGTACACCCTGCGATCCCACGATAGATAAGAATATTTGATATATGCCTCAACTTACAGGTAAATAGGGAGTAGAAACCATGGATTATCAGGAGTCAGGAGTAAATATTGAGGCGGGTCGGGCGTTTGTGGGCCAGATTCGTCGTTGGGTTAAAAGTACCTATCGCCCTGAAGTTTTGGGGGGACTGGGTGGATTTGGGGGCTATTTTCAGTTACCGGGAGGATATTCAGAACCGGTGTTAGTTTCGGGAACTGATGGGGTAGGAACTAAGCTCAAAATTGCCCAAGCGTGCGATCGCCACGATACGATTGGCATCGATCTAGTCGCCATGTGTGTTAATGATGTGCTCACTTCTGGTGCTGAACCTCTGTTTTTTCTGGATTATCTCGCTACCGGACAGTTAAATCCAGAACAGTTAGAACAAGTCGTGTTTGGTGTTGCCCAAGGATGTAAGGATGCCGGATGTGCCCTGCTCGGAGGCGAAACGGCGGAAATGCCAGGATTTTACTCGATGGGAGAGTATGATTTAGCGGGCTTTTCTGTGGGAATTGTGGAAAAGAAGAATCTATTAGATGGCTCGAAAGTGCGTTTAGGGGATGTGGCGATCGCCTTAGCGAGTCAGGGTGTTCATAGTAATGGATTTAGTTTGGTTCGCTCCATTGTGGAAACTCAAGGCTTAAGTTGGGATGCGATCCCGAAGGGATTAGATAAATCGTTGGGTGAGCTATTATTAACCCCGACAAAAATTTATGTTAAACCGATTTTAACTGCCCTGGCTGAAGGTTTAGATATCCATGGAATGGCCCATATTACCGGTGGAGGTTTACCCGAAAATCTACCTCGTTGTTTAGGTCAAAATCAATCCATTTCTATCAATTGGAGTGCCTGGGAAATTCCGCCCATTTTCCAATGGTTAGCTGAAGCTGGATCGGTGGTGCAGGAAGAAATGTTTAATACGTTTAATATGGGAATTGGATTTGTGGTGTTGATCGATCCCGAACAAGCAGAGTTTGCCTTCAATACCTTTGATTCGCAAGGGATTCAAGCCTTTGAGATCGGTAAAGTCGTGGCAGGAAACGGGGAGTTAATTGGCGATAAGGCTGGGCATCGCTGACGCGATCGCTAGATTTTTCTTTCTGGAGTGAGCTAAAACCTGATACCCTAGATAGAGAGAGTCAGGATCATCAACTAAGGGAGCATTTATCGTGGCTATTTTGCCCGCAACTCAAGAGCGTTTACAGCTTAAACATTTAAGCAATCCTAACCAGTCAGCATCTACAGCAGACAGACAAGATGTCATCCAGGGATTAAATCAAGATCGGAAGACTTTACCCCCTAAGTATTTCTATGATGAGTATGGCTCTCAGTTGTTCGAGCAAATTTGCCAGCTCCCCGAATATTATCCAACTCGTACAGAAGATTCTATCCTCAAACAATATGCTGATGAAATTGCTCGGATGACAGGTGCTTGTGAATTGGTAGAGTTAGGAAGTGGAAGTTCCACTAAAACCCGTCGCTTGTTAGATGCGTATCAAGGTTTGACCAATTCCCTACACTATATTCCCATTGATGTCAGTGGTAGCATTCTGACTGAAAGTGCCCAACAGTTGCTTAAAGAGTATCCTAGTCTAAAGATTCAAGGATTGGTGGGAACCTACGAACAAGCCTTAGTAGAACTAGAACGAACCCCTGCACCCTCTCGGATGGTATTCTTCTTGGGGAGTACCTTGGGCAATTTGAATGCTCAAGAGTGCGATCGCTTCTTCGACCATATTCTAGACGCTCTACACATGGGCGAATATTTCCTCCTCGGTGTAGACTTACAAAAGCCCAAAGAGATTATCGAAGCCGCGTACAATGATGCTCAAGGCGTTACTGCTGAATTTAATCTCAACATGCTAGAGCATCTCAACCAGCGTTTTGGGGGCAATTTTAAACGACAAAATTTTGAACATTGGGCCTTTTATAATCAGGAACTCAACCAAATTGAGATGCATTTGCGCTGCTTAAACCCTCATACCGTTGATTTACAAGCTCTCGATCTCCAAGTTGGGTTTGTATCTGGAGAAACAATCAGAACAGAAATATCACGTAAATTCAATCCACAGGAAGTTCAAGTAGAACTCGCAGGAAAAGGTCTAAAACCGGTTGCTGCTTGGAGCGATCCCAACGACTGGTTTGGATTAATTCTCTCTCGAAAAGTATAAAAAATCATGAAGACACTCCTGTCACTACCAACTCCAGAACTGGATAAGTGCGATCGCAAAACCCTCCTGGACTATTTTGAAAATTCCTGGGAATTAGAAGAAATTCTCATGAAAAGCTTAGTCCATGAGGAGAGCTTTTACCTCAATCCCGATCCCCTCAGAAATCCCATTATTTTCTACCTCGGACACTCTCCCGTGTTCTACATCAACAAACTCATTCGGGTAGAATTATTAGACCAGCGCATTAACCCAGACTATGAAATCCTCTTTGAAATAGGAGTCGATCCCAGTAGTCCAGAAGAGCTAGAAGAAGCGATCAAAACCATCAATTGGCCGCAAGTCGAACAAGTTTGGGACTATCGCGAGAAAGCCAAAGAAACCATTACCGAAGTCCTGAAAACCTGTCCCCTAAATCTTCCCATTACTCAAAACCATCCCCTTTGGGCTTTAATCATGGGAATGGAGCATAACCGGATTCATTTTGAAACCTCTTCCATGTTGCTCAGACAATTCTCGGTTGACCACTTGAAATGTCCTAAAATCTGGCAATATGCACCTTCCAATCAAACCCTTCCTGAAAATAAAATGATTGCCGTTTCTGGGGGAGTTGTTAATCTAGGAAAACCTCAAATGTCCAATACCTACGGTTGGGATAGCGAATATGGAACTCGAACCGTAGAAGTCCAACCTTTTCTAGCCAGTCAGCATCTGATTACCAATGAAGAATTCTGGCAATTTATCCAAGATGATGGCTATAAAAACCCAGAGTTTTGGGACAATGAATCTTGGAATTGGAAGCAAGAGAATAACATCAAGCATCCCAAATTCTGGATCGCTCAAAATAGCAGTTATCAATATCGCACCCTCTTTGAGAATATAGACTTACCCCTAGATTGGCCCGTTGAAGTCAATCATTATGAAGCGATGGCTTATTGTCGCTGGAAAGGTGAAGGAACCCGCTTAATGAGTGAAGCAGAATGGAACCTTGCAGCAAGAGGTTCTCAGCGCGATCGTGACTTTAACCTAAATGTAAAATTTGGTTCTCCTTCTCCCGTAGGAAGCTTAAAAAACTCTGAAGCATCCTCTGGACTTGATGACCTTCGCGGTAATGTTTGGGAATGGCTCAGTGACGAATTTAATCCTTTACCAGGATTTGAACCGCATCCCTTATATGAAGATTATTCTGCCCCATTTTTTGATAGCGATCATAAAATTATGCTAGGCGGATCTTGGGCAAGTACAGGTGCTTATGCCTCCCCTTCTTGCCGCAACTGGTTCCGCAAGACTTTTTATCAACATGCTGGTTTTAGGATTGCTCAAAATTTAGAAGATGTAAACATATAATAAATTTTCTCATGATGAATAGTTTAATGGATTTTGATTCTGAACCAGTAGGCACTTTAAAGAGCCTGCAAAAGTCAGCAGTTTTTTCTCTCTTCTCAGATCAAAGCTTAAAGCTTCTAAAACTTAATGAACAACAATATATTGAGGGACAAATTGCTTATCGCAATCACCACAACGAAGAACTAATAATCCTGGAAGAGATCCTGAATATTTTTGAACAAAACAAATCTCAACAACCAACTCACGAAATCCTTAGCATAGGTTGTGGACAGGGATTATTTGAAAAGCTTCTCTTGAAAAGTCTTATTTCAGAAAACAAAATTCATTTTGTTGGTGTTGACCCTAACGAAACAGCCTGTAGCTTAATCCAAAAAGAATGCCAGGTGATTTATACATCTGAGCCTGCAAAGCTCTCTTTTGATATACATCAAAGTAAATTTGAAGATCTAGTCTTGACTCAAAAGTTTGACTTGGTTCTATTAATTCAGTCACTGCTCTACTTTTCAGACATTGAAACTGTCATTTGCAAAGTTTATGAATGTCTAGCAGAAGGCGGAATGGCAATAATTGCCATTCCTGCTAAAAGACAATTGCTGAATGAACCTTACTACCAAGCTAATTATCGGCTATATGGAGAGTTCCCTTGTTACAGTGAAGAGCTGAAAAAATATTTCAATGAACGTAATCTTTCGTTTGTTGAAAAAAGACTTCAGTTTTTAGTCAATATTACTCAATGTTTTGAACCACATTCTGAAGTTGGTAAACATCTCCTTAATTTTATGCTAGGTGTTAACATTGACTGTTTTTCGCCATTACAGCTTAGATTAATTCTCGATTACTTTGGGACTAGTTCGCAAAAGATTGATAGTGGTGAGGTTGTTTTACCACACTCTGTAGATATTTTTCATTTTCAAAAATAATACCCCTATGCAAATAATAATGAGCAAGTTACCTCTCAAGAGGGTGATGTTTATGGTGGATGGATTACGGTTGATATCATTAGTCCATTTAGAGGAGACCCAAGGGCACGGGGATGGTAGATCATGAAGATAGAAACACTTAAAATTGAGAATTTGAACATTCATGAACACCATTTGAGTGTGCGCTATAGTGCCGATGAATTTGAATTTTCCACCAAAGTTTTTTACCAGAGTGTCTCATTTTCTAAACTCAAACAGCACTATTCAGAAGAACTTACCAACAGAATAGCGGCTTATGTTGCCTTATTTGAAGGAATGAAATTATGTTCATTATTTCCCAAATATTATGACATTTCCCCGATCGCCCAATATTTAGCACAACCTGCCTTAGAACTGTTTGTGAAAATCTATCAAGGCGTTTTTGGTCAACATTGGTATGAAAATCAGGTCACTGATTATCAGCAACCGGAAATCATCTATTCACAACCATTAGGAGAATCAACTTCAGGGACAATACTAGGCAATAATTCCACAATTCTCACGGGTTGTGGAGGTGGAAAAGATAGTGTTGTGGCGATGAAAATCCTGGAAGACGCGGGTCTTCCATTTTCCTCTATGCAATACTCCCACAGTGTTTATGGCAAAGCCGAGCTACAACACGATCTGATTACTGAAGTTGTCAAAGAAACGACTCCTATTAAAACTCATAAAATTTCAATTATCGATGACTTCCTAGATTTCCCTTTGTTTCCCTTATATTTCCCCAAAAATTCAGGCATTATTGCTCCCGAAACTCCGGTTTCCATTTTTGAATCCTTGCCTCTTATGCTTCATGAAGGTTATAAATTCTTGAGTTTGGCCCATGAAAGAAGTGCTAACACCGGGAATTTATTCTGGGAGGAATTGGGAAAAGAAGTTAATCATCAATGGGGGAAAGGTTTTGAGGCAGAGCAAGCATTAAATACGTTTATTCAGAATCATCTGTTATCGAATTTTACTTACTTCGGAATTTTACAGCCGGTCTATGATTTCCGGATTTTCAAGAAGCTGAGTCAGTATCCAGAGATTCTGCCTAAAATTCATTCTTGTAATATCAAAAAACCCTGGTGCAAGAAATGTCCTAAATGTGCTTATGTCTGGCTCGGCTTGATGTCTACGTTTGATCCGGGTGCTGTAGATAGGGTTTTTGGGGTTAATTTATTCGACGATCCAGACTTACTCCCCATTTTTAGGCAAATGATAGGATTAGAAGAACATACGCCCTTTGAGTGTATTGGGGAAATTGATGAAAGTCGATTAGCGATGAAACAGTGTTTAAAAAAAGGCTTGTCTGGCAAAGCGTTAGAGGTGTTTAAAAACGAAGTTTTATCAGATCATTCTATTGATTGGCAGAAACTGGAAGAAAAATATGATAAAGTCTATCTTCAAGACCATTCGATTCCGGATCGTATTTTCCAAAAAATTGTGGATAAATTTTAGTGGGGAAGGTTAACGGGGGTGGAGTCCAAAGTCCCTCATACACCTCATTGGTTTTCGAGAAATGCTCTACAATAGGGCGGATGAAATATTTAAGGCTATCCTGGGTTGGATGGGTAATCCCCTTGTCATTGATAAAACTCTGAGCCATAATTTCCTCCTTTTACTTTTTGTCTAGCCCTGTAAGTAATGCCTGTTATTTTATCTGCCTTAGTCCCCGTTACTTTCATTATTTCCATTGGCATGATTGCCGGTCGGACTTTGACGCTAGAACGCTCAACCCTTTCTCAACTTGCGGTCTATATTCTGACTCCGGCTTTAATTTCTAGTAGCCTCTATCAAGCCCGATTATCAACAGATAGTACTCTGGGGCTAATTATCGGATATCTCATTACTTGTGTATTGGTTTATGGGGTTTCCCTGGGCATGAGTAAACTTCTCCGGCTTAAATCTGGGATGGAAACCAGTTTTATCGCCACTTCCCTGTTTGCCAATACTGGAAATATGGGCCTGCCATTTGCTACATTTGCGTTAGGAGAAGCGGGTTTAGATCGGGCGATTGTTTGCCTCATTGTGTCTAGTTTAATCATTTTTTCTACGGGACCAGCGTTGTTGCAAGGAGGAGGATTAGGGGATAGTTTGCGTCTGATCGTGAGATTACCGCTCATTTGGGCTATGATCGCTGGGTTGATTTTGCGCGTTTTCTCTATTGAGCTTCCTTTACGACTTGATGATGGGTTAGACCTTTTAGGAAGTGCTGCTATTCCCATTGCTTTAATTGTTCTCGGTATTCAATTAAGCACTACTACTTTTAAAATAGGACTCTATGAGGGCGTTACAGCAATCATTCGTTTGCTAGTGGCCCCAGCAATTGCGTATAGTGTGGGTCGAGGCTTAGGACTAGAGGTGCTAGATGTGCAAGTGTTAATCTTGCAAAGTGCGATGCCCACTGCTGTAAATACGGTGGTGTTGGTGACTCAATTTGGGGGGGATGCGTCATGGGCTGCCCGCACAGTGGTGGTGTCTACGGTGATGTCTTTAGTGACTCTTCCCTTAGTTTTGTGGGTAACCCTGATGCTTTAGGAGTATGGCATTGAAGACCCAGGAAAAAGTTCTCTTCTTTACAACTTTGGCTGAATTACTCCAGTCTGGGATTAGTCTCAGACAAGGGTTAACTTTAGCAGGACGGGAGAGCGATCGCCATTTCCAATGTTATCTGCAAGGAGCCAGTCGCGCCCTACGCAATGGTCAGGATCTCGCGTCTGCCCTCACCGTTCGTGCGGCAGCCGATCGCAAACGGCAGATCTATTTTGATCCTTGGACTATCTCCGCGATTCGGTTAGCCGAAACCCAAGGAACTTTAGCCGAAACTTGCCTGATTTTAGCCGAAATTACCCAATCCCAAGGGAAATGGAAAACCTATTATCAATCTATTCGTAGTAGTAGCTTACTCGCTCTCTGGAGTCTGTTAACTCTGCTGGCTGGGATTTTGAATTCCAATATAGCTGCCTTACTGCATCCCATGTTTTGGCTTCAGAGTGTGGCGATCGCCTTTGCCCTATGGATACTGGTCTTTTCCTTACCTCAGTATTTGGGCGCTCCCCTATTTCAAATGGGCAGTTATCTGCCCTTGGTACGTCCCTTGATGGAAGCCTATAGCCTCTGGTATTTATCCCAATTGCGCTTACTCTTAAGCTGTGGAATGCCCATCCTGACTGCCCTAGAATGGGTTCAACAACAAACCCCAAATCGAACGATCAAAAAACGGGTAACAACGGTAACTCGTCAAATGCGGCGAGGACAAACCTTAAGTGAGAGTTTCAAGGGTAAATTCCCTCCATTGGCGATCGACTTTCTGCGTACGGGGGAAGAAACGGGAGAACTAGACCTTGCTTGGCAACAGATCGGTCAACATTATGGGACAGAATTAGAAAAAGGATTAAAGTTTCTGGCCAGCAGTTTACGCTTAATCAGCATTTTGGCCTTGAGCAATCTGGTTGTGATTGTCTGTATTCGTGGCATGTTTGTCATCTTGAATGCTACTAATCCTTAGATCAATTAAAAACTTAAAAACTGGGAATACCAACCCAGAATAAAATTATGCTTACTCTAGAAATAGCAATCCAAAAAATCCGAGATTTATTCCCGTAATTATACCCAATCAAGATTCAAGGGTCTCCCGATCGCCGATTAAGGCAGGTTAAGTCACTTCAATGAGCTGATTTTCTTGGCGCAAATAGGCTTCGACAAAGCTCATAATTTCACCGTTCATCACATCCGTAATGGCAGTTGTTTCTACATTGGTACGTAGATCTTTGACCATTTGATAGGGATGGAAAACATAGTTCCGGATCTGATTTCCCCAGGCCGCTTCGACGATATCGCCACGAATATCGGCTATTTCCTGGGCCCGTTGTTCTTGGGCAATCACCAGTAATTTAGATTTTAAGAGAGCGAGGGCTTTTTCTTTGTTTTGAAGTTGCGATCGCTCTTCAGTACAGCGCACCGATAACCGAGTGGGGAGGTGAGTAATGCGAACCGCCGTTTCTACCTTGTTGACATTTTGACCCCCTTTACCACCCGCACGAGAAGTCGTGATTTCCAGGTCTTTTTCTGGGATCTCTAGCTGTACCTCTTCATTTAAAATCGGCATAACTTCGACTCCGGCAAAGCTAGTTTGTCGTTTACCATTGGCATTAAAGGGGGAGATCCTCACTAACCGATGGGTTCCTTTTTCCGCTTTCAGATAACCGTAAGCATACCGGCCATTGATTTCTAGGGTAGCTGATTTAATACCGGCTTCGTCTCCTTCAGAAATCTCAGTCAATTCGACTTTATACCCTTGGGCATTTCCCCAGCGCTTATACATGCGCAGCAGCATGTCTGCCCAGTCCTGAGCATCGGTTCCCCCTGCTCCTGCATTGATAGTTAGAACCGCTCCACTTTTATCGTAGGTTCCCGATAGCAATTGTTGCAGTTCCCATTGATCGAGATCCTGGCTTAAATGGGAAACATGAGATTGGGCCTCTTGGAGAAGTGATTCATCGGCTTCTAACTCTAACAACTCCAAGATGGCCCTCATTTCTTCTAATGTGCCTTGCCAGTTAGAAAACTGTTGAAGAGAAGATTTGAGGTCGTTTAGCTCTTGGAGCGTTTGGCCAGCCTGGTTTTGGTCGTCCCAGAAATTGGGTTGAGAGGCAAGTTGTTCCAGGTCTTGGATTTTAGCATTGAGGATGGGTAGCTCAAAGATAGTCCTGGGTTTTACCCAGGCGATCGCACAACAAGTCTACTTCGCGTTTGAGCGTTAGCGTATCCATAGGTTTCGATTGAGTCTAGCTTCTTTCCGTATCTATTTTATATATCATACTCTAGCCATGGGGAAACCTATCGTTTAACGGTTGGGTTGCACCACCATAGAACAAAATGGGAGAGCGCGATCGCCTAAAATCGAAGAGGAAACCCAACCCATACCCATGTTTAATTTTTAATTGAGATATGGTACAAACACCCTCCAAACCAGAAACTGAAACCCTGTCACTAGAGTTACCCAGAACCCTAAAACTCTCGGTCACTCAAGAACAGTTTGAACTTCTAGCCGCCAGCAATCGAGAATTACAACTAGAAAGAACGGCAACAGGAGAATTAATTGTGAATCCACCTACAGGTTGGGAAAGTGGAAAACGGAACCGCAGTATCATCGGACAACTCGATCGGTGGTATGAAAATCATCAACGGGGAGAAGCATTTGAATCTTCTACGGGATTTATTTTACCCAATGGTGCTAATCGTTCTCCAGATGCGTGTTGGGTGAGTCAAGAGCGTTGGGATGCTCTGACAGATGAACAAAGAGGTACATTTCCTCAGATTTGTCCGGACTTTGTGGTTGAATTACGGTCTGCTTCGGATACTCTGAAGTCACTGCAAGAGAAAATGCAGGAGTATATGGACAATGGAGCCAAGCTGGGTTGGTTAATCGATCCTAAAAATCGAACCGTGGAAGTTTATCGAGTCGGTTTAGAAGTAGAAATCTTGTCCAATCCCACTGAATTATCCGGTGAGGAAGTTTTACCCGGTTTTGTGTTGAATTTGCGTCGAGTTTGGGGTGATATCGGTTAAAATCTAACCAGCCAATCTCTACGATCGCAGAGGTTAACATGGTACAGACACCCACCAAACCCGAAACCCTGTCACTGGAGTTACCCAGAACCCTGAAGCTCTATGTCACCCAAGAACAGTTTGAAGCTCTAGCAGCCAGCAATCGAGACTTACAACTGGAGAGAACCGCACAAGGAGAGTTAATTGTGAATCCACCTACAGGTTGGGAAAGCGGCAAACGGAATAGCAGAATTTCTGGAAAGTTGTACATATGGTGGGAGAATGCTGGTGAACCAGGAGAGGTGTTTGATTCTTCGACTGCTTTCATCTTACCCAATGGTGCAAATCGCGCCCCGGATGCGTCTTGGATAAGTCAAGAGCGTTGGGATGCACTTACGGAGGAACAAAAGGGAACCTTTGCCAATATTTGTCCGGATTTTGTGGTGGAATTGCGTTCTGCTTCGGATACTCTGAAGTCGCTGCAAGAGAAAATGCAGGAGTATATGGACAATGGAGCAAAGTTAGGTTGGTTAATTAACCCTAAAAATAGAACGGTAGAAGTTTATCGAGTGGGTTTAGAAGTAGAAATTTTGTCTAATCCCACTGAGCTATCTGGTGAGGAAATCTTACCCGGTTTTGTGTTGGATTTGCGTCGGGTGTGGAGTTAGATTTGATATTCATGGGTTAGTGCGATCGCACTAACTGGGTAAAGGAATCTCATCACCACATTCAAGCAGTTTCGATCCAAGCAGCTTTAGCATCTTGGATATTGGCAACGGCTTCTTCTAGGGTATTTCCCAAGGAAATACATCTAGGTAAGTCGGCGATCGCCACCGTATACCCTCCCTCTGCTTGTGGGTATAGTGTAATGGGATAGTAGTAGTTCAGATAGTGTGATGGACTCATGGCGATCGCGAAGACATACTATTGATACACAACAATTCCAGAGGAATTGAGTTCAAGGTAACTATGCATTTGAAACAAGGTGACAATTTGCGGCAAGTTTTGAGAAAACAGTTCTTCAAGTTCTGTATTTTTAATATTTCCGGTAGTAATCATCAGGAGCTTATAAGGTTGTTGCCGAAGTAAAAATGAGTCAACAAAACCACTATCTTTTGTGATTACAATTCTCTGCTCTTGAACAGAAAGCTGGTTGATGTCTGAATCGGGAGTTGAATTCTGTTGAGGTAAATCACGAGTGTGTAATGTATCATAACCAGCAGATTGTAGCCATCGTGCCAGTCTCATTGGTAATTGAGCATCAACTAGAAATTTCATGATGCTAACGGATAAATACTTTTAACTTGACTCAGACGAGCGGCAAACAAGAGTACCGCTAAAATGTCCTCTTCTTCTAAGTCATCATAGTCAGTCAAGATTTCTTCATGAGTCATACCGGAACTGAGCAGTTCAAGCAAAAATTCCACAGGATAGCGCAATCCTCGGATGCAGGGTTTACCATGACAGAGGTGAGGATCGATGGAAATACGTTCTAATAGGGATTCAGTCATTGGTTTTTACGGAATGCTTGGATTGATAGTTTGAGCCTGACTCATGTTAGTTTGGAGAATATCAGCATGGATGGACTGATGCTGTATTCTATGCCTTCAGGGTTGTCAATGTGCTGAGAGGCTTGCAGGATCTCGATCCCGACCACATTACCATTCTCATCGAAGTCTAGAATCGTACCGGGTGTTTCTTCGTCGCTTTCGGTAATCATTGCTTCTTTGAGGGTGATGCGTAGGATATCAACTTGGCGATCGTATTTGATTTTCATGGGTTAGTGTCATTGATCTAACTGGGTAAAGGAATCTCATCGCCACATTCCCAAGCGGTTTCGATCCAGGCAGTTTTAGCGTCTTGGATATTGGCAACCGCTTCTTCTAGGGTATCTCCTTGGGAAATGCATCCGGGTAAGTCGGCGATCGCCACCGTATACCCTCCCTCTGCTTCCGGGTATAGTGTAATGGGATACTTTATGTTCAGATAATCTTGCAACGTTTGTGGCTTAATCTCGATCTTCATCATTCCATTCTTCCAGATTGAGAAGTTTGACAATTTGTTGGACATAGACTCGTTTGACCATTTTGCCACCCGTTTTTGGAACTGTGATTTTTAGTCCATCTGGGTTACGAAATGTATGGTGACTGCCTTTAGAACGCTTTTCTTCAAAACCAAAGGATTCCAAAAGAGATTGCACTTGATTGAATCGCACTTCTGGAGGATCTCTTAAAAATAGCTCAATTAGTTTTTCTAGTTTACTCATCAATCATTATCTAAATGAATAATTAAGGGTTTTCTTTCGCGCTTCTGATTATCTAAAAGTCCGGCATTTTTAAGTCTCGCGATCTCAAGCGCTTCTTCGTAGGTAGGATGGGGAGATTCCCAGTAGGAAAAGACTAATTCTACGCCCGATCGAATCGCTTTGGCAATTCTCTGGTTACCTTCTCCCTTTAAATGTTTTTCCAATCGCCCGCGTATGCAGTCGTCTGATTTGCCGACGTATTGGACTTCAGGAGACTCCCAGATATGGTAAATTCCTTTGAGATTAGGCTCTATCTCATTAACACAAGTCTCATTGAAGATTCCTGCTTTTAGTTGGTCTTTGGTGAATGATAGAGAATCTGAGTTCTGCCCAACCGTTTTACGGGTAGAAGTCTGAGTTCGAGAAGACAGAGGAGGTTTTTGGGATTTTGCAATGGAGGATACAGACTTAAAGCTGTCTAGAGATTTTGAACCCCATTGACGGTTGATTTCATGCAGGTGTTCAATGAGTTGTTTAATATCAAATAATCCTCCTTCACACAAATCTTGGATTTCAGCGAATCGTTCGCGGAGTTCATCTATTTCACAAGATTTTAATGCTTCAGATAGTTTCTGAATCTCATAGAAACCGTTCAAAGATTGATGAATCCGCCTTTGAAAGGTGACAATTTCTTCTGCTAGAGGCATGATTTTAACCCCAGGTGCTTCTGATTTCGTCTAATAATTCAGTTGCGGTTCGCATTTGACCATCTGCTTCTTCTAAGTTTTCCATTAATTCAGCTAATTTTTGGCTAAGTTGATCGACTTCTGTTGAAGGAATAGTACGTGATGCACTGCTGACTTCTTCAAGTTGGTCAACCAGTCGGTTAATCATGCTGCGAAATTCATCTATACTATCGGATAAGCTCATAAGATTTGCTCCTGTAGTTCAAAAGAAAGTGAGTTATTTAGATTCAAAATAGTGCCAGAGGGTCTTTGATATAGGGATTTTTGTGCCTTGAGGTTTTTCCATTTTGGGAACGTTGACAAACATTTTACCCACAGAACCATCTAACCAAGCTCGACCAGGAGCGTTTTTTGGAATCTCTCCAGCAATAGTATTATTTAAAATGCGTTGACTGGCATCATCTGAAACTCTAAATACGACTTTTTCTTCACATTGGTCGGTAACTTGTTTGGTAATGACTTCAGTGGTGGGTCGCTGGGTGCAATAGAGGACTTGTATACCATATTTTCGACCTTTGCGCGCATATTGTTTGAGGTATTTCTCGATGGAGTTTCTCAATTTACTCGATTCGTCTGCAATATCAGCAGCTTCATCGATTACCCAGAGAGTACGGTCTATGTCTACTCCTTCTTCTTGGAGTAATTTGACATTATCTACATAATATTCCTGCATCAGTTGTAAACGTTGTTCATATTCTTGTTCATGAATGTTTTGAACCAACTTGTGGCAATCTTCAGGAGTATCCACAATTTCGACCGCTAAGGGAAGTCTCTTGAGAAATTGAAAATCAACACCACCAAAGTCAGCGATATAGACTTTTCGCTTGGGGTTGACATATAAGAATTGGAAGATGAGCCAGTTGATAAAGTTGGTTTTTCCGGAACCGGGTAAACCTGCAATTAGGCGATGGGGAATTTCGGCCCAACTGGAGGTTACGGGGTTACCGTTGTCATCGAGTCCGATGATGTAGATGTCTGAGGTAATCAGGCGTTTGTGTTGGTTAAAGATTTCTTCTGCGGATAGGGTGAGTGGGTTGGTGGAAATGGTGGATGGGGGAGGAGTGAAGAATTGCAAGAAGCCTTGGATTTCTTCGTAGGTGGTGAGTCGCTGTAGGGGTTTTAAGTGTTCGACTTTGGGGAGTTGGGGTTGGAAGATTTTGGCCAGGGATGAATCTTTTCGTAAGACTAAATCGCTGGAATTGGGGTTAGGGTTGGCGTTATTGGAGGAAGAGAGGGAGGGTTGTTGGGGTTGAGAGAAGGTGGAACGGGAGGAAATCGTGGGAAAACTTAGGGAACCATCATCTAAGCTGCTGAGTATTCCACCAGATTTAATGGTTTCTTTGATTAGTTTCTGTTCCAGTTGCTGACCGTTTTCAGTTTGCCAACCTTCCCAGTCAAGAGTCTGAACAACTTGAACATTTTCCGTAGCTTGTAAATGCTCTTGGAATCGAGCATCACCAGGTTGAAAGGTAAGAATGGGCGGGATGCGTTTGGCAGTGTTTGCGGTAGTCAGTTCTAGTAAAGTATGTAAAATAGCAAAGGTATCTTCAGATTTTTTTCCTAATGCTTTAATGTTGTAGGTAAAGATTGAATCTCTCGAGTAAATCTCTTGATATTGTCTGTAAACTTCAAGTGCTTGTTTGACTCCATGGTTTTTGCGATTCTCGTTTTTACTAAGGCGCTCTACTAAGTCATCCAGTGCTGCTTTCCAATAGGTTTGTTCAGTTGCGTGTTGATGAGTTTGTAGAGAAAACTCTAAAATCAAATCCTCATATCCTGCACTTTTCACGAAATCGACCAAAGAAAAGTCATTGTCTTGCCAATGGCTGGCGAAACAATAGGGTAAGTATCCAGTAAATGTAGGTATATGAATTAATTCCGCATCTTTGATTACTTCACGTATCGACCTTATGCTACTGATAGCATCAGTCTGTTTACGAATATCTGTGAGCTGAAAATCATAAAAGCGGCTAACATTTCCTTTGGTCAAGACAGAAATTACTTTTCGCTCATCCTCTTGAGAGAATACATTGATGAGAAGATATAGTTTAGGATATTGATCGACTGATTGAAGATACACATATCTCCAGGAAAGGACGACGTGACTACAAATTTGTCGGAGTGAATTAAACAATATTTGATAGCTTCCTAACTTTCTATCCGTAAAATTGCTTTGACCATAATTTCCTTTAAAGTTAACTTCAAAACATAATTTCTTTTCTGTCTTCATGGCTTCCATCTATCATTCAATAGAGATATATTACGATCTAGTTTCTCAAGCTTTTGAGATAGCATTGCTATTTCTTGCTCTTTTTTGTTCCTATCTCCGGATGCGATAAGAAATTTGAAGAAACCAACGAAGATTAAACCAAAAGCAAAAAAGTATACAGGAGACATTATCTAAATTCCAGAGCTAACTTAATCTTTTTGACTACATGAGGCTTAGTAGCATTTTGTTTCTCCAATCCAAGAATCTCCTGAGTAATACCGATCCATAAACTTGGCAAATCCCTCTGCATCAGTAGAATTATTAAATGACGCGATTTGAATTTTGCCTCTTTCTCTAGCGGTAGACTGGCTTTGAGCATTAGGAACATCTCTACAGTTGCGAACGATCTTATTCCAGTTAGAGCTAGTATAGGTTATGAAAACTGGATGCCAGCAATTATTACTGCTTGAGGAATGGCCGCACTGTTGTTTAGGATAACCTGTTTCGTACCATGCTGCCCCTCTCTGTATTTGATTGCTCGATGACCGTGAAGAACTATTGGAGCTATAAATGCCTGCATTTGATATCCACGCTACCATAATTAAAATAATTAATCCAGATACAATCCAGCCCCAACCACTGAACTTCTCCCGAGCTTTCAGATAATTAGTTCCTCGATCGATTTCTCCTTGTATATCTCGCCTCAGTGCTGCCATATCATTAACTAAATTGTTTTTCAAGTTAGTCAACTGGGTTGAGAATTGCTGCAAGTCTTGATAATTTTGGGGCATTGAACCTAAATTTGAGAACTGCCTATATGCAGAGTTGAGTTTATTCAGGAAAACCGAAAGCCAATCCACTTCACGAAAATTATTGAGTACTTCATTGAATAGGGATATATTACGATCGATTTTATCTTGTTCCTGCTTGACTAACTGAATTTGCTGTTGCAGTTTGTCGATCTACAAATTCGGTTCTTTGAGGCGATCGTCTTTTCTTGCTCTCAAAAAGCTATTCAAAGAAGGATTGCTTGAAACTTCTATCCCTGATGTAAACATCGCGGATAGATCGTAGCATCGCTCCTTAAGCAAAGCTATGCTATTTTCCATGTCTGTTATCACCATTCTCGATAGATCTAAAGTTTGAGCGTTGATTGGCATGGGTTCGTCAAACAAAATCGCCTGAGTCAGCTTTTCAAGATCGCTATCTTTGCTGGTGCTTTCTTTCAAGAAACGCATCTTCAGTTGATTGCCCAAGGTTTTCTGGAAATCTCGATCTCCAGAATCAGAGTACGAGCGAAATATTTGCTCAGTTTTCACGAACGCTTCTTCCCTAACAGTAGCGTTACTAGAAGCCAATCCTAGCTCGACTCCTCGAATTTGAGTAAGGTGAAGGACTCCTCGAACAACACTAATGTAAGTGTAATCGCTCATCTGTCCGTTGAAAAGTTCTGATATCGGCCCGTAAGACCAAAACTCTAATAATCTTTCACATTCAGCAGTAAGTCGCCCTCTTGTACTGAACTGCGTAGTTCTTGTTATCTCTTCAAATTTTCGATCTAAAATTTCATTTTGAAGTCGTCTGGGAGGCTCAGATAAATTACCTCCTTCTGGATGCTCTATATGATCTGGAGAAAATCCTATTTCCCTTAATGCTTCTAAGGCAGCCCAGGCAGTGAGATCGCTTTTTCGACTTTGAGCTTCCGTACATAGGAGCTTTAATAAATCTTGGCTTTCTTGAGAGGCACAGGAGGCTAATAGTTGCTTGTAAGCTCGAGGCACTTTACCCAAACTCTGAATGGCTAATGCTTTAATAGGAGCCTTAGTTGAGTTACGAATCAGGGTGATAAAGTATGGGATGGCTGCTTCGGGGTCGTTTTCGGCAATGGAGAAGAACATCTCGACACGATCGCCCACATTAGCCATACTGTTAAAGCACAGACTGAGATCGGCAGCATTATTAATCGAAATTGGTTGCCCAAGATGGGAGTTGAGCGATACCGGCTGAATCTCTGAGAAGTCCATGGCTCTACACCTGGGTGTATATTCAGTAGCTTACCCTAGAGTATAGAATAAGTCTCAGTTTAGTTGGCTGTCAAGGTTGGCGATCGCCAAATCGCTCCAACAACTCCTCACGGGATAACTGCAAACACAAAGGCATAAACTCATCCGGAGATAACACCAACAAAGAGTTAATGATGCCCAAAAGTGCCTCATCCAACTCACCAAACCGAGTTCGCAATAAGGCTTCAATCATCAAGCGCTGACCCTGTTGAAGTCCTTCTTGTAGAGTATCTTCTCGCCATTGTAGATACGCTGGTGATAATTCCATAATCAACTCCCTTTCTTCTGTTTCTAACTCTATTTTACTGGCAACATTAATCCGCCATATTCCCACTAACTGTAGAATATTTTGCCGTTGAGGATGTTCTCTCGGTAACTCTAGCACTTGTTCAATGGCTCTTTTCTGAGTTCCTCCTTTCCCCAACAGCCTTAACCATAGGGTTTCTGAGATTTCCAGCAGTTGGTTGATAGCAATAATACCCGCTTTGAGGGTTTCTCCTAAAAGATACACTCCTGCACACCATTTTTTTAAGTCAGGACGAGCAGCTAATCCTTCTAATACTCTCTCAGAAACAGTTGGCGTTAAAATCCATAGTCGAGGTAATTGCTCTTCCTCCAGGGTTCGCTGTTCCCGTTTGGCTTGACGTTGCAGTTCTGCATGGACATGGAACAGCTTGAGAATACAGTTGCGAATTTCTGGGTTGCTGGGACAATTGCGATAGGGTTCTAGTAAACAAGGCGTAGAAGCGAGTTGAGAGAGTAAACCCAAGGCTGGAGGGTTGTTTGGCGGTTTAGGGGATGGCTCGAAGATCAGGTCAATAGCCAGAGTTTCCCCTGGAATTTCCTGGCTAATTTCTACTTCTCCCAGGGGTTCGAGCAGTTCTTTGAGGTACTGCTTGGCAAATTGATCGTGGGGTTGGCGCGTCACGACAAGAGGGCGGTTGAGTAGAATTGATATTCTATTTTATTACAGTTGGGGCGATCGCCACGGTAGTTGAGTGCAAAGTTTGCAGCTTAATCTTCATCTTCATCTCAAGCGTAAGGAGGGTTGGCTACAGTGTTCTAAAATCAGTTCGGCAGTTTTTTGCGGTTGTTCTAAGTGGGGGGTATGGCCAGACTGCTCGATCCAAATCAGTTTAGCCTGGGGGATGGCCTTCTGGAATTTGGCTGCATCAGCAGTACCGAGGATGCGATCGCCCTCTCCCCATAAAATCAGTGTCGGATGGGTAACTTTCCCAACTTTATCAGCCATATTATTGTAGCCACCACTGAGGGTAAAACTGACCATCGCTTCTGTCCAATAAGGCATCTTTAAATGCAGTGCCCCACAGAGCCGAGCATCAACAGAAGCCCATTTGCGATCATAATAGGCTTGGACTGCAACAGACTGTCTAACCCAAGATTGACGTAAAAATTTAGCTGCCCCATAGACGAGAGGTTTTAACCATTGTGCGGTAATAGCCTGACCGTTAGCAAATCCAGCACTATCAATTAACACTAACTGTTCTACGGCTTCGGGATAGCTAAGGCTAAAATCGATCGCCGTTGCACCTCCCATAGAAACGCCGACTAAAATCATCGGTTTTTGAATTAGAGTTTGCCAAACTGAATGTAAATGAACCTTAATCGCTTCTGGATTCACGGGTAAATTGGGCCGTCTTTCAGTGAACCCAAACCCGAATAAATCGATCGCCCAAGTCTCCTGATGTTCCGCTAGCAGAGGGAGTAACCGCCGAAACTCTAACACCGAACTATCAAACCCAGGCAATAATACAATTGGAGTACCGTCGTTGCCTTCATGGAGATAGGACGTAACAATGGGTTCGGGACTTAAAGGAGTGGCGATCGCCTCCTCTTGGAGCGCTTGGATCGTACGGATAGATGTCTCTTCGGTAAACGTGTTCAGCTCAGAGGCAACAATAGGATTCATGGAAAGAAGCTCTAATTTTAGTTGATTAAAAAGAAAGTCCCGGATCGGGGTATAATAACCTAACCTAACTTAAAATGGGTCGTTTCCAGAACTGCTGTGATTGTTTTATGAGTACCCCAATTACGATTACCGACGATCAATTTCAATCTCAAGTCCTCGAAGCCTCTAAGTCTGTGCTAGTATACTTTTGGGCGAATTGGTGCGGCCCTTGTCGCTTGGTGACTCCTTCGATTAATCAAATTGCCAGCGAATATGGCGATCGCCTCAAAGTCGTAAAAATGGAAGTAGACCCCAATCCTAAAGCAGTAGATAAATATAAAGTAGAAGGCGTTCCGGGACTACGCCTATTCAAATCTGGAGAGCTGATTGCTTCTGGCGAAGGGGCACTCACCAAACAACAATTAGTGGAAATGATTGAACCTCACCTGTAACCCATCCCCCCATCCCCCCATTCCCTACCTCATGATTCGTTTTGCCGATCGCCTCAAATCGTTTGAACATAATGTCTTTGCCGATATGGATCGCGGCAAAGGGAAAGCTAGAGCTGCTGGTTTAGAAGTCATTGATTTATCCTTGGGATCGTCCGATCAACCCACTGCCCCCCAGGTGATAGAGGCGATCGCCCAAACTCTCCCCGATACCCGCACCCACGGCTATCAACTGTTCAACAGTACCCTCCCGTTTCGACAAGCCTGTGCGAAGTGGTACACCAATAAATACAATATTCCTGTCGATCCAGAAACCGAAGTCCTGGCTTTAATTGGTTCTCAAGAAGGAACCGCTCACCTTCCTCTAGCCATCCTTAACCCCGGAGATATCGCTATTTTGCTCGATCCGGGCTATCCCTCTCACTATGGTGGCGTTTGCTTTGCCGGGGGAGAACTTTACACTCTCCCGTTGCGAGAAGAGAATGGATTTTTACCCAACTTTAGCGATATTCCCCCATCTGTTTTAGACAAAGCGCGGATGATGGTTCTCAACTATCCCCATAATCCGACTTCCGCCACTGCGCCCTTATCCTTCTTCAAAGATGCAGTAGACCTATGCTTGCGCCACAATATCGCCCTCGTCCACGATGCACCCTATGCCGAATTTGTCTTTGATGGCAAACCTGCGTCCCCTTCCGTCCTACAAGCAGACCCCGATAAGGCGATCTCCATCGAATTGTTCTCGTTCTCCAAAACCTATAGTATGGGTGGATTTCGGGTGGGTTATGCGATCGGCAATCCCCAGTTGATAGCTGGATTGCGCCAAGTCAAGGCAGTGGTAGACTTTAATCAGTACCAAGGCATCTTTAATGGGGCGATCGCCGCCCTCCAAGGCTCCCAAACCCATATTCAGTCTACGATTAACCGCTTTCAACAGCGTCGAGATGCCTTTATTAGCGCCATGGACGACATCGGTTGGCTGATTTCTCCCTCCGCTGCTACTATGTTTGTCTGGGCTAAATTACCGAAAAAATGGGAAAAACACTCAGTCGAATTTTGCACCCAACTCGTGGAAACTGCAGGGGTAGCAGCCTCTCCTGGAGCCGGTTTTGGCCCTTCTGGAGAGGGATTTGTCCGTTTTGCCCTCGTCCATGACCCCCACATTCTCCAACAGGCAGCCGTTCGGATCGGCCAGTTTTTGCAATCGTAGAAATACGGAAAATGGCATCTCAAGTTCCTTGAAAACTTTATAGAAACTTGTTGTAATCTTCATCCTAACTTCACCATAGGTCAAGGGTTTGAGGCTATCATAGGAGCAAGTTGCGAGGCAATAACTTCCCCAAACTGAGCCACCCAAAGCGAGGAAGAAAATAGAGTTTCTCCAAAGAATAACAATCACGTTACTCTAGTGAACTCGGTCACATATCTTCCCCAAACATCAACTTAAGATGGGACTCGGTTCAGAGGATAGCAAGTTCCCAACAACTTATTGAAGATTACAAGTCAACACAACACACTTAAGAATTCTAGGAGCTTGAAATTATGTTTAACACTATAAAAAAAATCGCTATGGGTGCTTCCGTTGTCGCTAGTGTTAGCGTCCTCGGCACTCCCGCATTCGCTGGTACTTTAACTGGAGTTAGCACCAGTGGAGATGTTCGCGTATTTCAAGAAATTGGTGGCGGACAAGTTCAACTTTCTGGTAGCAACGACAACGCAACCATTATGGAAGCTCTGGGAAATACAGGTAATGTTGAGCTAGACGACAACATCGACTATGGTTGGGCGAATGAAACCCCCTCAACCTTAACCGCTAACTTCACCGACGGCAGCATCACCTTTGGTTCCGTCGGTCAAGCTGACTGGTTAGGTGGACTCGGAACTACCTGGACTAACGGAATTTATAGCGCTTACAGCAGTCAGTTCAATTCCTTGGGTATTACCTCTGCTAATGCTCTTTTATGGAGCATCAACAACAACCCCCTCTTGTCCACCAAAAATGTTTTCCAACGTTTGAGCGACCCCAACATTCAATCTGTTACGAGCAACAATGGCGAATACTCCTTTGAATTAGCCGGTCATAACACCTTCGCTAGCGGTTTACAACTTAATGTAGCCGACCCACTCTACCCTGTATTATCCCAAATGATGGCTAGTGAAGTCGTTAAATACAGCTTGGACGGAGGTACAAAATGGAATTACGCTTACAGCTTTGGTACTCCCGGTTCCGCAGGTGAATTCGATCAAGGTTCCTATCAATCTGGTGTAGTTGATGCCGGTGATGGCTTCTCCTTCACCCGCAACTTCAAGTTCAAAGTAGGCGAACCTGCTGCTAAAGTTCCCGAACCTTCCACTCTCCTCGGTTTAGCTGCCATTGGCGGTCTGGTTGCTGCTTCCAAGCACCGCAAGAATGCCTAGGTCAAGTCCTGTTGAAGCTGGTATGCATCAAGTCAGGTAGTCTGATTTCCTCCGAATTAAACTATATGAAGAACTTGGGGAGCTTAATAACTCCCTTTTTCTGTTCTTTTTGGGAATCTGAAGTCTGTTTAACCCTAGAACCTCAGCCATACAAGCTATTGCAAGAGTGCCAATTATCAATGCGATCGATAATTCTATCAATATCTAGATCGCAGATTTTGAAATGCCACTTTTTCTCATGAGAATATGAAGCCATAGCTATTTCCCTAACCGAAACTCTCATTCCCCAAACCCGACAGACCCCTTGCAGTTGTTGAGACTCACCCTTTCTCAAATGAGAAAAGAGGACTCGGGCTAGTAAGGACTTTTCCTTGTGTTCAATATGATCGCTCTGTCGAGTCCTGAGCCGGAAAGCCACAGAAGGCTCGCTTACGCAAGTATCCCACCCAAGCCTTTCCGATAAACTCCCAGTCTCCACAGATGAAGGCAATTTCAGCATCAGGGAAAAGACGATGAAAGGCTTCGATAAATCTCATTCTCTCATCGCTGTTACTATTTTGGATGGGTCAATTTGGTTAGAGTGAAAATATTCATTAACCAGGCTCCACGTCTGCTTTATGTAGGTGTCTATGTTTCACACACTTTTCACACATTTTCAAGGTTCAGTGCGTGAGACATATGTAAGGCAGGGGTTTTAGCTATTGAGTGGCGTTAGCTGAGAAACAATACCTTCAGTTCGATTCTGCCTAGCTCCATTAATAATTAACTCCTATAGGTTGCCTTTGATTGAACTTAACAAGGGGCCCAGAGTAACTTGCCTCCTAATGATCGCCAAAGGTATGGTTAGCCAAGAAGCCGCTACACATCGATCGCCGATCGCAATCTTCAGCTATTCTGTTACAGTGTTGCTAATCGACTCTGGAACCACCAGTTCCAGCTTGATTTGGAGTGGACTATCTTTGCATGAAAAAATCCCTGAACCCCCTGATACAGACGGTGAAAGCGCCCCTGAAGGCTTTACTGAAGCGCTCTCCCAACCTAGAAGTCAATCCCACGGGAGACCTCCAGGGGTTTTTAGAAAGTCCAAATGCCATTGAACGCAACGTCAGTGGGGTATTGCGAATTGCGGGTTGGGTGTTTCATCATCGTCACGCGATTGAGTCGCTGACGCTGATTCAAGATGAGAGTAGGGAAGAAACTATCACCTATGGAGAGCCTCGTCCCGATGTAGCGCAAGCGTTTATTGATGCTCCCTCGGCTGAGAATAGTGGCTTTGGCTGGAATTTACCCATTGAACCCAATTATTCTGGGGAGATTGCCATCAAGATTATGGCGAATTTAGAGAATGGAGATTCAGTCTGTTGTTTTGCCCGTACTATTACGATTCAAAATGTGTACGAGCGTCCGCCAAAACTGAAAGTTTCCCAGATGATTTCTGGGTTTATGACTAAGGCGGTTCTAGCTTATAAACAGCGCGGGGGAATTCCCTTATCTCCTCTGGTTTGGATTCGGTTTGTTAAGCGCTACTACGACCAAACCCAAACTCAGGAATTTGTATCCTATTCTACGATTATTCATCCTTGGCAACAGGAAGACCCCTATCAGCGTTGGCTAGATCATAATCGCTTAACGGCTAAGGTGCGGGAATTGATGGCAGAGTCGGCACAACATTTAGAAAAAACGGGTGTAAAAATCAGTGTAGTTGTTCCCGTTTACAATCCACCGAAGGGCTTTTTAGAAGAAACGATCGCCTCAGTACAAGCGCAAATTTATCCCAACTGGGAATTATGTTTGGCGGATGATGCCTCGACTCAACCTCATGTTAAGCAAGTTTTGACCGAAGCGCAAGCATCAGATTCTCGGATCAAAGTTGTATTTAGAACCGAAAATGGCCATATTGTCAAGGCGACCCATTCAGCTCTAGAGGTGGCAACGGGGGACTATATCGCCCTTTTAGACCATGATGACCTGTTATCTCCCGATGCGCTACTACATGTAGCAGAATGTGTAGACCAATACCCGGATGTGGATTGGATGTATACGGATGAGGACAAAATTACGCCGACAGGAGAGCGTTATGGATACCAAATGAAGGGGGTTTGGAGTCCAGAAATGGCGATCGCCCACAATTATACCCACCATTTAGCCGTCATTCGCAAGCGCTTAATTGACGAGGTGGGAGGACTGCGATCGGGTTTAGAGGGAGCGCAGGATATCGATCTTTACCTGCGGGTGCGGGAAAAGACGACGATGGATAGGGTACGTCATATTCCCCACGTCTGTTATCATTGGCGCGTCCACCCGGAAAGTACGGCATCGAAGGGAACGCAGAAAACCTATGTCTTTGATAGTGCCTATCGAGCAATTTCTGATACTCTGGAGCGACGCAATTTAAAGGCGAAACCCTTTTTACCGGCTTTAGCCACCAAGTACGGGTTATGTTTGCATCAGTTGGAATGGGATGCTTCAATTTTAGTGGAAAATCCCGTTACCATTGTGATTCCGACTCGCGATCGCACGGAAATCTTATCGGAATGTATTGCTAGTTTGGAGAAAACTGTAGATCCGCGCTACGTGCAAGTGATTATTGTTGACGATCAGTCTACGGAACCCAAGACAGAAGAATTTTTTAGTCAACTGGAAAATGGTTCTTTAACCTCCCTAGGAGACCTCAAATTAACCTATCAGGTGATTAGAACCCAACGCCCTGACCCCAGTTTAAGCGGACGGGAGGGCTTTAACTATTCTCGCTTAGTGAATCTTGGTGCTGCACAGGTGAAAACGCCCCTCATGTTGCAGCTTAACAATGATATTACGGCGATCGCCCCCGGTTGGCTCGAAGACATGGTGGGATGGATGTCCATTGAAGGAGTCGGAGTCGTTGGCGCTCGCCTCCTTTATCCTGATAATACCCTACAACATGCCGGCGTTTGTATCGGCCCCAATGGTGGATTAGCCGGTCATTTATTCCACGGGTTACGCAAAGAAGAACTCGGTTATCTCTTCTATCCCCACACCACCCGAAATGTCTCTGCCGTTACCGGAGCCTGTTTGCTTACATCCACCGAACTTTACCATCAAATCGGGGGATTTGATCGGGAAAAATTGGGCTTAGAACTCAATGATGTGGACTATTGTTTACGGGTGCAAGAAACCGGTAAGCGGATCGTTTATACCCCTCAAGCTACCCTCATTCATCAAGGAAGTGCTTCACGGGGAGACTATTATAATCCCAAGGAACACCTAAATTTTATGGAGCGATATCAGGGGAAAAAAGACCCTTACATTAACTCCAATATTAATATCGACTCCATGACTATGGATTTAAATCCCCTTCACTATGTCCATAGTCGTCGAATTTCCGGGATAAAAATTCTTCTGGTTACCCACAATTTAGCCCTCGAAGGCGCTCCCTTAATGGCTTACAATTTTGCCAAGCATTTTGTCGAGTCGGGAGAATGCCAAGTTAATGTTGTTTCCCTCGTCGATGGACCGTTACGCAACGATTACGAAGCGCTTAATATTCCGGTTAAACTGATTGAAGATAATCTGCAACGGGTCGATAATAGCCTAGAAACCTACCATCAGCGTCTCCAACAGGTGGGAAAAGTCCTAGATATGACCGAGTTCGATCTGGTGATGTCCAATACGATGGTCGGTTTTTGGGGAATAGAATTAGCCCAATTGTTTGGCTTACCGAGTATTTGGCATATCCATGAAAGTTGCACCGTTGAGCGCAGTTTACGAAACTTTTTTGGTGACTCTCCTCCACAAGTGATGCGGGGTTTATTGGAGCGTTGTTTTCAGAATGCATCGCGGGTTATCTTTGTCGCTGATGCCACGCGGCAAATTTTCCACGATCTCGATATTCACGGCCGTTTTCGGACGATTCCTGGAGGCATGAATTTAGAAAAAATTGCCGAGTTTCGCCAAAGTAATAGCAAATCTTATTTACGGCAGAAATATGGGATTTCTGAAGAAAAAACAGTGATTTCGGTGATTGGAACAACGTGCGAGCGTAAAGGACAGCATATTTTCTTAGAAGCCATTAAGCAATTAGAGAAGATTTATCCAGTCTCGCAGTTTAAGAACCTAGAGTTTCTGATTGTGGGAACTCGCGAAATTATCTATCTTGACTATTTGCGTCAAGTGCAAGAGAGGCTAAAGCTGGATTACGTGAAAATGTATCCAGAAACGCGCTATGTGTTTGACTTTTTTGGCTTAACCGATATATTTGTATGTACCAGTTTTGAAGAGTCTTTTCCGAGGGTGGTTTTAGAAGCGATGGCGTTTGAGTTAAAAATTGTCAGCACGAATGTGTTTGGGATACCGGAGATGATCGGCGATCGCCACGAAGGGTATTTGGTGCGTCCTGGCGATCCAGAAGCCTTAGCCAACGTCTTGGTGGAGGCGATCGAAACTGACTATGCCAATCGTTTACGCGGAAATGCTTACGCACGAGTGAATCGTTTATTTGACAACCAAAAACAGTTGCCGAAACACTTGGCAATGGTGAAAGAAACCATCTTACAAAATGAATAAAAGAATATCAATGTTAAAATCCCGATTAATTCCTACAACTCTTTCCCTAATGATAGGATTAATCGCCTGCCAACCCACCCAAAGAGCCGATAAACATTCTGAACCCGTTACGATTAGAGCCGCCCATAGTGGTTTTGTGGAAGAAAGTTTTCAAACAGAAGTTGTAAATTTGGGACTAGAAAAATTGGGTTACACTATAGATACCGTCAAAGAACTAGATTACTCTGTTATCTATATTTCTCTGGCTAATAGCGACCTCGATTATACGGTCATCTATTATAACCCAGCCCATAAAGATTTTTTTGAAAATGCTGGTGGTAATGAAAAATTGGAGATCTCAGGATTGTTGATTCCTGAAGGAAGCCAAGGATACAGAATTGACAAGAAAACAGCCGATCAATATGGAATTAATAACATTGCTCAATTGAAAGATCCACAACTGGCAAAACTATTCGATTTAGATGGAAATGGAAAAGCCAATTTAGCGGGATGTAATACAGGTTGGAGTTGCGAAGCGATGATCGATCATCACATCCAAGCCTACGAACTCGAAGATACCGTTGAACAAGATCGAGGAAATTATACTGCTCTTCTGGCTAATGTAATTACTCGTTATGAACAAGGAAAACCCATTTTATTCTATGCCTATAATCCCCATTGGATATTTGCCATTTTAGAAACGGATCAAGAAGCGGTTTGGTTAGAAGTTCCTTTTACCTCTCTCCCAGAAGGATTGAGTAATTTAACCGCACAAGAGACTACATTTAATGGCAAAAATACAGGGTTTCCAGGAAGCCAACAGAATATGGTGATTAATAAAACCTTTGCAGACAATTATCCCATTGCAAAACGTTGGTTTGAGAGGGTACAAATCCCCCTTCCAGATATGGATAAAATAAGTTTACGGATTAAAGAAGGTGAAAATTCTCAGGAGGATATCCGCCGTTTAGCAGAAGAATGGGTGAGTGCAAATCAAGAGCAGTTCGATCAATGGTTGGCTGAAGCGAAAGGAGCAAATCAATAAATTTTATGAAGATAAATAGATAAATATAGATCAAAATTGTTATCATTATTTTGCAATGTCTGATTTAGAATATCGTGACTATTAAACCCTCTCAAAAAAATATCATATTCACGGCTTTTATGTCTCTATTGCTTGGATTAATGTCCTGTCAAACCACATCTGAACCTAGTGGTTCGAGCGGTAACTTATCCCTCGAAGAGGTAACTATTCGTTCTGGACATAGTAGCTGGGTTGAGGAAAGTTTTCAAACTCAAATTGTCAATCTAGGTCTAGAAAAGCTAGGCTATACCATCGATCCAGTAAAAGAATTGGAGTATCCAGCAGTTTATCTTTCTGTTGCCAATGGAGATTTAGATTATAGCGTTGTGTATTATCAACCGGGGCATAATGATTTCTTTAAGAATGCTGGTGGTGAAGAAAAATTAGTCGGTTTGGGGCTTTTAACGACATCAGGACTCCAAGGATATCTGATTGATAAAAAAACAGCAGAGGAGTACAATATTTCTAATCTAGAACAATTTCAAGATCCAGAAATTGCTAAATTGTTTGACTTTGATGGAGATGGAAAAGCAAATTTAACTGGATGTAATCCAGGTTGGAGTTGTGAGCTAACCACAAATCATCATATTGAAGCCTATAAACTTCAAGATACAGTAGAGCACGATCAAGGAAGTTATACGGCTTTATTAGCTGATGCAATGACTCGTTATGAAGAGGAAGAACCAATCTTCTATTATACCTATAATCCCCATTGGATTAGTGCTGTGTTAAAGCCAGGTGAAGATGTGATTTGGCTAGAAGTCCCTTTTACTTCTTTACCAGGAGATTCGAGCGATCTTTCAGAAAAAGATACTACATTTGAGGGTAAAAATCTTGGGTTACCTGCCAATACTCAGCAAGTTATATCTAACCCGATGTTTTTAGAAAATAATCCAGTTGCAAAACGCTGGTTTGAATTGGTGCAAATTCCTCTGGAAGATATGAATGAAGCAAGTTTACGGATTAAAGAAGGGGAGAATACAGCAGAAGATCTACGCCGTATGGCACAAGAGTGGGTGAGTGAAAATCAAGAGCAGTTTGATCGCTGGATTGAAGAGGCAAAAGGAGCCAGTGAATAAACGAGTATAATCGATGCGGCTTAACCTATATAGCGCTTTGAATACACAATAGCTAGCATTGCTTAGAGTCTAAGGTTTCAAGCTATACTCTAGAGAAGAGAGAATCGCTATACTCATAATCCTTTGCTTCGTCTTCTCCTCTATTAGGAATCTCATGACTATCCAATTCTCTCAAAAATTTATCATACTCACTGCTTTTATGTCTGTGTTGCTTGGATTAATGTCCTGTCAACCTACATCTGAATCTAGTGATTCGAGGGGTAACTTGTCACTGGAAGAGGTAACTATTCGTTCGGGACATAGTAGCTGGGTTGAGGAAAGTTTTCAAACTCAGGTTGTTAATTTAGGTCTAGAAACGCTAGGTTATAAAATCGATCCAGTAAAAGAGCTGGAATATCCAGCAATTTACATTGCTGTTGCTAACGGAGATTTAGATTATAGCGTTGTTTATTATCAACCTGGGCATGAACTTTTTTTTGAAAATGCTGGTGGGGAAGAAAAGTTAATCGGGTTAGGGCTTTTAATTCCATCAGCAACTCAAGGATATCTGATTGATAAAAAGACAGCAGATAAATATGAAATTTATAATATAGAGCAGCTTCAAGATCCAGAAATTGCCAAACTGTTTGATTTGGATAGTGATGGTAAAGCAAATTTAACTGGATGTAATCCGGGTTGGGGTTGTGAGTTGGGGATCAATCATCACATTAAGGAGTATGAACTTCAAGATACAGTGGAACACGATCAAGGAAGTTATGTGGCTTTATTGGCGGATGCTATTACTCGTTATGAAGAAGGAGAATCTATTTTATATTATGCCTATAATCCCCATTGGATTTTTGTCATTTTAAAGCTAAATGAGGATGTGATTTGGTTAGAAGTTCCTTTTACTTCTTCCCCAGAATATATTACTGATTTAACTGAGGAGGATACTACATTTAATGGAAAGAATCTTGGTTTTTCTAGACCAACTCAGAAAGTGATATCTAACCCAAAATTTATAGCGGATAATCCAGTAGCTAAACGCTGGTTTGAGTTGGTGCAAATTCCCCTGGAAGATATGAATGAGGCAAGTTTACGGATTAAAGGAGGGCAGAATACGACGGAAGATATGCGCCGTCTGGCTCAAGAATGGGTGAAGGATAATCAAGAGCAGTTCGATCGCTGGATCGAAGAGGCAAAAGGGGCGGGTAGATAAAGGAATAGCATGTACAGTGCTTTGTGCTTTGATAGGGAGATAGGGGGAGCAAATAATAATTTGATGGAGCTTTTAACTATTCTGCCTATCGTTAAAAACAGTCAATGTAGCTGATAGTACAGAAAAGTGCTGCATTGTGCTCGATCACACAGGGGAGATTAAATACGGGCGATCGCCACTTCCCAAACTAGGTAAGAGTGCTGCGATCGCTAACATATCATCAATAATTAGAATTTCATCCCCCTTTGTCCCAAAGTGACAGAAGAGGGTGAAGCAAGAACTAGGAGCTAATTAGCCAGAACAGCATTTTCCTGTTGCTTGCGCTCAATATCTTGATCCGAAGGGAATTTAACATCCCAGACTAAACCCAGGCGTTGCAGCAGGGCAATCACCCACCAAGAAAAATCGACTTGCCACCAATTCATGCTAAACCGGGCAGAGTAAGGAAAAGCATGATGGTTATTGTGCCAACCTTCCCCTAGAGTAATAATGGCAATCAGGGGATTATTGCGGCTGAAGTCTCCAGTCTTGAAGGGTTGAGTCCCCCACAAATGGCAAATCGAGTTAACGGAGAGGGTTCCTTGGAAACTGAGCATAATTCGTAAAGCTCCGCCCCAGATCAGCCCTCGCAGAGCGCCTTCCCAAGATCCACAAATGGCTCCTTCAATGGCCGCCGGGAGCGCTAAACCCAGTACAATCCAGATTAAACACCAGCGATCGACTATTTGCACAATGCGATCGCTTTTTAAGTCATTGATATAGGGTAAGGGTTCCACCCAAGTTGCACCAACCATCCAACCAAAATGACCATGCCAAAATCCTTGCAGTTGTCCCCAGAAGCTTTTGCCATGTAGGTGGGGCGAATGAACATCTCCAGGTTGATCGCTGTATAGGTGATGCTGGCGATGGTGGCTTACCCAACTGGCAATTGTTCCTTGAGTCGATATACAAGCAGCAATACCGATCAGGGCTTTCAGAATGGGTCCAGTCTTAAACGCTTTATGGGAGAATAAGCGATGATATCCTACACTCACCCCTAGAATGGTGAGGATGTAAAAACCGACGAGTAAGGCGATATCAAGGGGAGTCACCCCTTTTTCCCACCAGATTACTGCGGCGATCGCCACAATGAACCCTATTCTAGGCAGGGTTAAGGTGATCGTGTTAATCACTCTTCGGCGATTAAGATCGGCTATGGCTTCAGAACTACTGTAGTTGGTCATCCAGGAACCTTTTATCAAAATTACTTAAGCACTTTGAGGGATTGTATCAGCTTTTTGACCTTTGCAGAGCAATCTTAGGCTCTTTTAAGGATCTATTAATAGCTCAAAGGCTGACTGAGCAAGAGTTTATTGTCTGAAGTCAATGGCGATTCTATAGAGTGGTGATCGCTCAGGAAGATTCATCGCCCTATGGAGTTATTCGCCCTTCCAGAAAATAGGTAGTCATTTTTCCTTTGCCTTTGACCTCAATCTCACCTCGCTTTTCTAACTGGTAGTCATCTCTCAATGCATTATAGGTTTCTTTTGTTACCTGTATTTTCCCAGGTAGACAATGGGATTCCATTCGGCTGGCAATATTCACCGCATCGCCCCAAAGGTCATAAATAAATTTTTTCTTACCAATCACCCCAGCCACAACTGGCCCGGTATTGATCCCAATGCGGATAGTGAGCAGGGTTTGGTGTTTCAGATTAAACTTAAACACCTCTTCTTGGATTTTCAGCGCCATTTCCGCTACAGCGATCGCCACATTTGGTCGATTGGTGGGTACACCTCCCACGACCATATAATTATCCCCAATGGTTTTAATTTTTTCCAACTGATACTCATCTGCCCAATAATCAAAGGACGAAAAAATTTCATTGAGATAATTGACTAATGTAGGTGCAGAAATTGACGAGGCTAACTTCGTAAATCCCACTATATCTGCGAATAAAATTGTAACTTCAGGAAACCATTCGGCGATCGGATTATGGCCCTGCTTCAATTGGTCAGCGATCGGTTTGGGAAGTATATTGAGCAAGAGGCGATCGGATTTTTGTTGTTCACTTTCGAGTTCTTTATTCGCTTCTTGGAGTTGAGCGGTTCGTTCAACCACTCGCCTTTCCAGCTCTTTCGACGTTTGGCGCAATCGATTAATCACGACAGCAATCGCTGAAAGAGCCAAAATCGAGTGAAACAACAGCATCATCAATGTTTCCTTTAAATGCTCATGAGTTTCTTCAATAAACTCATCTAAAGGTAAAATAATCTCTAAAATCCCACGTACATCTCCTATTTTCCAATCTGTTTTTGGGCTATCTGGATGGGTATTATGACAAGCAACACAAGTTGGCTCCATAATGTCTGCTTGGGCATATCGTAAAGATGAATATCCTGCCATTTTTTCAAATCGGTAATAGGGTTCATTCGGTCTCTTTCTTAGGGCGGATAAAGCATCTTGCTCAAATCGATCGCTAATGGTTTGTTTGATCATCGCTTGGCCACCGCGAAAAGGATAGTCACTATAGAGCTTAACCATCATCCCCGTATTTTGTTCGCCAATCTTCCATCCTAACTTCATCAAGAACGTTGCGGGTAAAGGAATTGCACCTGTAATATTTAGATAATCATGAGAAACAGAAATGCCATCAACATCTTGGGCGCGATCGACCACCTCAGAACTATACAAATTTCTAGCTTCTTGGATTAAATTAGAATAGGAAATTGCTGTTGATATTGCTTGATCTTCAATTAAATTTGATGACATTTCATAGGTATTTGCTAAACCGATACCAATACTCAAACAAAATAATAGAATCAGGCAAACAATAGTATGTTTATAAAAAAAAGAGTTTGATTCTTGAATTAATTTATGAAGGAAGTTATCCATCCGGTTATCGATCCACTCTAGTAGGTCTGTTTTAACATATATTTAAGTTTCGTCAATAAGTAGTGGTTGTATAATTGACTATTACCCGATCTCCAATACTGAAGAGGAGGAACATTCATGAGTCGCAACTATCCCACAGAAGCCATTGAAAACTTAGCGGCAGAAATCGGTGAAAATGTCTATATGGATATTGCCAAATGGCATCTTTATCTCAATGATGCCCATCTTCATACCCCTTTAGCCGAGCGCCTCTATCCTTTATTAGCAGAAGAGCAGCTCGAAGAAAACAAAGTGTTGGAAATTTTGCAAGAGATAACTGTAAAGTTAGGGGGAGGACGCAGGCAAATTCCCCTATTAGATTTAATGCCCATGCAAGCACAGTTAAATTTAATGGATTTACTTGAAGAATTTCAAAGTAACCTTTAATCCTATATTATATGGCGATTGTTCTCTATCCTTCTTCTGTCATTTTCGGAGATCGAGATCGCCTTGGTGAAAAGGTGAATCAATAAAGCTGCGATGGTCTCATCACAAGCGGGAATATACCCTCTGGGGAGGAAGAACGACAGAAGCGTGGAACTATACCCCTCTTTTGTCACTCTG
>DDLS01000140.1 GCA_002340255.1 Cyanobacteria bacterium UBA2566 | reverse complement strand
GTTGAAACCTACTTAAATCCCTATGAGGGATTGAAACAGCCTTCATTTTTAGTGCATTTTCAAGAATTTCAAGTTGAAACCTACTTAAATCCCTATGAGGGATTGAAACTTACTCCGGTAAATACGCTAACTCTCGCCACTTCCAAGTTGAAACCTACTTAAATCCCTATGAGGGATTGAAACAAAGACGCGCGATGGATATTATTTTTGATCGCTTTTACCACCAGTTGAAACCTACTTAAATCCCTATGAGGGATTGAAACGGACAGGAAAGTAACAACTGTGATAACTACGGCGAGTTGAAACCTACTTAAATCCCTATGAGGGATTGAAACATCGGAAATTTTTCACGAGGCAATGGGAAATTATCTGGAGAGTTGAAACCTACTTAAATCCCTATGAGGGATTGAAACAAGTGGCTTAACCGTTATCTTGGGGGGTTCAAATGTTGTATCGTTGAAACCTACTTAAATCCCTATGAGGGATTGAAACAATATTCAACTGATGACACAAGCATAAACCGATGGTTGAAACCTACTTAAATCCCTATGAGGGATTGAAACTGGGCCCAGGAGAACATCCTAAGCTGAGATATCAAAAGTTGAAACCTACTTAAATCCCTATGAGGGATTGAAACATTTTATTTTTTATTATTCTTCCTCCTGATTCAATTGATAGTTGAAACCTACTTAAATCCCTATGAGGGATTGAAACGCGACCTTTAATCGCCAGATACTTCAAACCGGTTTCACTGTTGAAACCTACTTAAATCCCTATGAGGGATTGAAACCTCCAATTATGAGTCATGACACCAATTCCGGGTCGTTGAAACCTACTTAAATCCCTATGAGGGATTGAAACGAGAAAATTTATAGGATTGGCGAGGCTAACAGGAAGCAAATCCTGTTGAAACCTACTTAAATCCCTATGAGGGATTGAAACCAGAGAGGCGATCGCCAAATTGCTCTTTAATTTGAGGTTGAAACCTACTTAAATCCCTATGAGGGATTGAAACTAACAACAAGACATTGGCTCGGCGATCGAAGCGCCTGTTGAAACCTACTTAAATCCCTATGAGGGATTGAAACTGTACAGTTGAGCTTCTTGAATCTCTTTGCTGATCAGTTGAAACCTACTTAAATCCCTATGAGGGATTGAAACTGTGCTGCCGTAAGGCTGAACATTGCCCACGGCAAAGAGAGTTGAAACCTACTTAAATCCCTATGAGGGATTGAAACTTCTCATTTCCCCTAGTGCATTATCTGAGGTAAAAGATTGGTTGAAACCTACTTAAATCCCTATGAGGGATTGAAACCAATAACCATCAGTTTCCTTAGTCCAGCCAGGAAGTGGATCGGGTTGAAACCTACTTAAATCCCTATGAGGGATTGAAACAGTGGCGATCGCACACTGCCATTGGTCGCTAAACATGATAGTTGAAACCTACTTAAATCCCTATGAGGGATTGAAACAATTTGGAGATTGAGAGATCCGCAGGCTCCCCAGGGTTGAAACCTACTTAAATCCCTATGAGGGATTGAAACGTAAGTGTTGTTGGAAGTCTTGACATAGCCAATTATTTCGCATTGAAACCCATCTACATTTCTATGAGAAACAATCTACCCATTGCTAGCGCGAAGCACTATGATTGATACACTCTTCCTTTCCAAGCGCCACCACGACCTTGCCAGTGGCGTAGAGCCGAGTCTAGAGTCATGAGAGTATAGAGTGAAGCAATCAGAGGTAGGGCGAAACCGGCTAAGCGAAATTGGCGATAGAGTTTAGCCGTAGGGGTATAGGCGATCGCCATTAATGCCCAAGTCACCCCACCGATCGCTGTCAGAATGGGAACACCAGTAACCAGCCCCCAAACACAACCCACCACCGGCAAAATATAAACCAACACCATCCCCAAAAGTGTTCCCAGCAATAACCAAGGAGAATAATTGAGTTGGGTAAAAGCCGTTCGAGCAACCATATCCCAGATCGGTTGTAACGTGCTATAAAAGCGCAAGCTGTACGTTGTCTCACTTAAGCCTAACCAGATGCGCCCGGAGCCAGTAGACTTCACCGCTTGAGCCAAAGTACAATCATCAATCAGAGCATCTCGTAGACGCTCCAATCCGCCAATTCGGGTTAGGACATCTGGCGTAATTAAAATACAACCCCCTGCTGCTGCTGCCGTGGATTTACGGGGATTATTCACCCAAGGAAACGGATAGAGTTTTTGGAAAAAGAAGACAAAAGCCGGAATCAAGAGATGTTCCCAAACACTTTCACAGTGTAATTTGACCATCACCGAAACTAGCTCTAGATCCTCCTGTTGGGCTTTGTGTACCAATTGGCTTAAGTGTTCCGGAGAATGTTCAATATCAGCGTCGGTGAACAGAAAATAATCCGGGGGAGAAGATTGGCATTGGTAGTATTTAACGCCTTGTTCCATCGCCCAGAGCTTCCCTGTCCATCCAGAGGGTAAAGATTCTGAAGAAATGACCGTCACGCCCTCAAAGGATTGAGCTTGGATTCTGGTATTATCAGTGCTTTGGTCGTCTATAACCAGAATAGAGTAGGGGCCGGGATAATCTTGATCGACGAGCGATCGCACACTCCGACTAATCACCTCACTTTCATTCCGCGCTGGGACGATCGCGCCCACTTTAGGATAACTCACCTGCGGCTCATCCTCAGCATTAACTGATGCCTCTAGCCGTTGATTTGCCCACCAAAAGTTACCCCAAAAACAGAGTAAAATCACCCAAATTATTCCCGATACACCCAGGCTAATCATCAACATAACGCTATTGAAACTGAAATACGAACAACTCTCCTCCTTCCGATCCCCACCATGCTCCCCATCCCTCCATTCCTTTGCTTTAATGGAGGATGGATTTATTGATTGTTACAACAGGAGTAATTACATATGGTGGAGGCAGTGAGAGTCAGGACTCCAGCAAGCGCAGCTAACTTGGGCCCTGGCTTTGATTGTATGGGAGCAGCGCTAACATTGTATAATGAATTTTGCTTTTCGCTCCTTCCTGATGAAGGTTCCCTAGACATTGACCTGAAGGGAATTGATGTGGTTCATCTGACCACAGATGCTGATAACTTAGCGTACAAATCCTTTAAACGGTTGTACGATCGCCTGGGAAAAAAGACCCCAGGGGTGAAAATTGAGATTGATATGGAAATCCCTCTGACACGGGGGTTAGGCAGTTCAGCAACGGCAATTGTGGCTGGATTGGTAGCCGCTAACCATTTGGCTGAGAGTCCTTTGAGCCAAACCGAACTGATGGAATTGGCGATCGCCATAGAAGGATTTCCAGATAATGTGGTGCCCGCCCTCTTAGGGGGCTGTCATTTAGCCACCAAAGACGAAGGCGGTTGGTTAATCTGCGATATTCCTTGGCACGAGACCATTATTCCAGTGGTTGCCATTCCCAATTTTGAGTTATCCACCGCAGACGCACGCCGGATCTTGCCCAGTGGATACGATCGCCAAGATGCCATCTTTAATATCAGCCATATCGGACTATTGGTGCGAGGTCTGGAAACCGGTAACCCAGAATGGTTGAAAAGGGGCATGGAAGACAGAATTCATCAACCCTATCGTAAAACCCTAATTCCTGGGTATGATGAGGTCAAACAAGCCGCTATAGAAGCTGGCGCTCTGGGAGTCGCCATTAGTGGTGCCGGACCAACGTTGATTGCTTTCGTCAATGCAGATCGAGGGACTGAGGTGGGTACAGCAATGGTAGAAAGCTGGAAAACTCACGGTATCCATGTCGATGCTTTGTCGCTCATGCTCGATCGCAAGGGAACAACCGTTGAAACGGTTGAGCTAGAGTAACATTCTCCTCAAGTTGGGGAAACGTTCTGTAGTCTAGGTAACAAAAAAACGATCCAACTGGATTAAAATAGTTTCTCTGGCAAATTACTTAACGTTTCCTTAACTCAGGCAACAGGAGTGTAACGGTATGGCACATCGTATTGGTCGGCGTAAGTTTCTCGTCTATGGTTCTGCTGCTCTAGGCACGAGTATTTTACTTAAAGCTTGTGGGGGTCCAACAGATACAGCGAATGAAACATCTGAGCCGGTAGAGCAAAGTAATAGCACTACTCCAGCAGCAAGCAATACGATTAAAGTCGGTATTTTGCATTCCCTGAGTGGAACCATGGCGATTAGTGAAAAAAGTGTGGTGGAATCGACCCAATTGGCGATCGACCATATCAATGAAATGGGTGGAGTCCTCGGAAAACAGATCGAGGCGATCGTCGAAGATGGCGCTTCTGACTGGCCCACTTTCGCTGAAAAAGCCAGAAAGTTGATCGATCAAGACCAAGTGGTAGCGATTTTTGGCTGTTGGACTTCTGCCAGTCGCAAGGCTGTTTTACCAGTGTTTGAAGAAAAAGACCATATGCTTTGGTATCCTGTGCAGTATGAAGGCCAGGAATGCTCAAAGAATATTTTCTACACAGGAGCCGCTCCGAATCAACAAATTGAGCCTTCAGTAGACTGGTTATTAGCAGAGAAAGGTACAGAATTTTTCTTAGTCGGCTCTGATTATGTATTCCCCCGCACCGCCAATACGATTATTAAAGAGCAACTGGCTGCCAAAGGTGGAACTACCGTAGGAGAGGATTATTTACCCTTGGGGAATACGGAAGTGACCCCCATTATTACGAAAATTCGCCAAGCTTTGCCCGATGGTGGAGTAATTTACAATACTCTGAACGGGGATAGTAATGTCGCCTTCTTTAAGCAGATGCAAGGCGCTGGGCTAACTCCAGATAAGTATCCGGTAATGTCGGTGAGTATCGCTGAAGAAGAAGTGAAGGCGATCGGGGTCGAATATCTCAAGGGTCAATACGCCGCTTGGAATTACTTCATGACTGTCGAAAATCCAGCCAATGAGAAATTTGTCGCTGACTTCAAGGCCAAATATGGAGCAGAGCGCGTTACCAATGACCCCATGGAAGCCGCTTATATTGGTGTCCATATCTGGAAACAGGCTGTAGAGGCAGCCGGAACGGCTGATAATTTAGATGCTGTCCGTGAAGCCGCTTATGGTCAAACCTTTGAGGCTCCAGAAGGACCAGTGATGATGAATAATAGCCATCATTTGTCCAAGTGGGTACGGATCGGAGAAGTGCGTGACGATGGTCTGTTTGAAATTGTGAATGCTACCGATGCTGCGGTTTCTCCCCTCCCTTGGAACCAGTTTGTAGCCGAAACCAAAGGCTTTGCCTGTGACTGGTCAGATAAAGCCAAAGGAGGCAAGTTCAAGATTTAGAATTAACAATTAATGATGAATAATTGTTAGGCATCTGTAGGGGCGAAAAAAAATTTCGCCCCTACAAATTTTTGTAATACCATTTCTTTTTAAGAGTGCTACTAATCGATTTTTGAGAAGCAAGTTGCTCTTTCCCACTTGTTAAACGCAACATCAGACAGAAATGGTATAAATATTATTATTAATTTGGAGAAAATCGTGCAACTCTTACTCGAAGGAATTTTTAACGGCATTAGCATTGGCTCGGTTTTGCTCATGGCTGCCCTCGGTCTAGCGATTATTTTCGGCTTAATGGGTGTCATTAATATGGCTCACGGCGAGTTGATGATGCTAGGAGCTTATACCACATTTGTGGTGCAAAATGGTTTTAAGGCCATGGGCGATCAATTCTTTGAAGTTTATATCTTTTTTGCTCTACCGGCCGCCTTTGTTGTCGCCGCAATCATGGGAATTATTCTAGAGCGAGGGGTGATCCGGTTTTTGTATGGCCGCCCCTTAGAAACCCTGTTAGCCACTTGGGGCGTGAGCCTAATTCTACAACAGTTTGTCCGGAGTGTGAGTTGGCAAATGGTGATTGGGTTAGGGGTATTTTGCCTGCTGTTTTTTGGTGGTTGGTGGGTGGTATCCCGTCGCCCGAATTTTGAGCAGATGCGTAAATGGGCACTCTCGATCCTCTTACCTCTATCTGCCGGAATTGCGCTTACCACAGGGATTATCCTAGGTAATATCTTTAAATTAGCCGTCACTCAACCCTGGTTTGGAGCGCAAAACGTCGATGTAACTGCTCCCTCTTGGTTACGTGGGGGGATTCCCATCCTCAACTTCCAACTCCCCTACGCTCGCTTATTTATCATCGCCTTAACTGCAATCTGTGTGGTCGGAATTTATGTATTTTTACAGCGATCGCCCTGGGGATTACGCATTCGAGCCGTTACCCAAAACCGCACGATGAGCGCCTGCTTAGGCATTCCCACCCATCAAGTTGATGCGCTCACATTTGCCCTCGGTTCTGGGTTAGCAGGGGTGGCTGGATGTGCCATTAGCTTACTCGGTTCTGTCGGCCCCAATACAGGACAAAATTATATTGTTGATGCCTTTATGGTGGTTGTCGTCGGAGGTGTGGGTAAATTGGTGGGTAGCTTAGTGGCAGCCTTATCCATTGGTACCTTAAACTATCTCATCGGTTCCGGCACCCTCGCCTTAATTGCCACTCCTATTCAACCCATTGCGGATTTCTTTACCTTTTTTGCCACGACTAGCATGGCAAAGGTGATGGTATTTGCGTTCATTATTGCCTTCCTGCAAGTCCGTCCGGCAGGGATTTTCCCGCAAAAGGGGCGCACAGTCGATGCTTAATCATGAATCCTTACTCACTGTAAGGAATGCGTTAAGTTAGGACAGCTAAATTGTGGTTTTAGGGAATAGGGAACGGGGAACAGAAAATATCTTAACTCTCCCTTCCCTTGCTATACAAAAGTTTCCGCTCTTACCGTCATTTATAAATAACGGCTGGCTAATTGCATTAAATCCGCAATATCGATATCGCCATCACCATCCGCATCGAGTAACCGGCTCAAAACGGGATTTTTTTCCGCTTGATTGGCTCCCATTTCCACGACTTTTAGGACTAAGGGGACAGCCGTCGGTAAAGCCGATTCAATGGTACTCGCGGGTAAACCGGTTTTCTCGGCAGCCACTTGGACTAAATTTTGCAGTTGGGGTACGCTAAAGAGCGCTTGCACCGCTAGGGGATTGGCGGCCAGTCCGCTATACTGATCAAGGAGATTTTGGGCTTGGTCTTCTCCTTGTTCTTGCAGAGCCGATCGCGAAAAGCCTGCCACCACAGAAAGCAGCGATCGCATTTGCCCTTCATCTGCCCCCGTATCATTGGATAATTGCTGCACTGTATTCACCAGCCCACCAATCTGCCCTAAACCACCCTGCTCGCTCACTGCACCTACAATCTGATTAAACCATCCCATAATCTTTTCCTCCTAAACTTGCTACCCTAGAGGGTGTTCCCTTACCAAAAAGATGGGTCTAGAGCAACGCCCTTCCAGGGCGGCTTTTTCCCGACTCCTTGTGTTATAATAATATCATGAGAACCCTAAAGTTTAAGCTATACAAACATAAACGAAATAGATACCTGAAGCGACAGATAAATGCTGCTGGGGTCATCTATAATCATTGCATAGCACTTCACAAGCGGTACTACCGCTTGTGGGGCAAATACTTAAACTGTACCCAATTGCAAAAGCATATTGCTAAGTTAAGAAAGCGTAATTCTTTTTGGCAATTAGTTGGTTCTCAGGCGGTTCAAGATATTTGTCAGCGAATAGATAAAGCTTATAAGCTATTCTTCAAGCATCAGGGTTCGGCTTCGCTCACCAACCACGGAAAAGGTTTTAGACCGCCGGGTTTTAAGAAGATTAAAAAATATAAGTCCTTTACCCTAAAACAAGTTGGCTATAAATTCCTAGGTGGCAACCGGGTAAAGATAGGCTCTAAAGTCTATCAGTTTTGGAAAAGCCGGGAAATAGAAGGCAAGATTAAAACTCTAACGGTAAAACGGACACCATTAGGTGAACTGTTCATAGCCGTTGTGGTGGATAGCTCAGAAAAACCAATCGCTCCCCAGTCCGGTAAAACAGCAGGGTTTGATTTTGGTTTAAAAGATTTCCTCACTTGCTCAGAAGGATTCAAGATTAAATCTCCTTTATTCCTGAAGCAGTCGATCAAAGATGTTCGGGAAGCGTCCAGAGCTGTATCGAGCAAGAAAAAAGGCTCTAGAAATTGGAACAAGGCAAGACTTAATCTGGCTCGCAAACATGAAAAGATTGTTAATCGTAGACGAGATTGGCAGTGGAAGTTAGCCCATGAGTTAACCGATCGGTTTGATGTTTTGTACTTTGAAACCCTAAACCTGAAAGGGATGCAACGACTTTGGTGTAGGAAAATAAATGATTTAGCACTGGCTGAATTTCTTTCCATTCTTGAATGTGTAGCTGCCCAAAAATCTAAGCATGTAGTTTATATTGATCGATGGTTTCCCAGTTCCAAAACTTGCTCGGAATGTGGCCATGTACTCAATGNNCCAGACTGCTATTGCTGTTTGAGCGGAGAATCCCCGTACCTTCAGGTCGGGGAGTATGTCAACCTATCAAGGAACAGGGAAGTAATACCATGTTCTAAATTCTATTCTGCTTAACCAGGGGTGAACTGTTCCCCATTCCTCCATTTCCCCATTCGCCTACTCCCCCAATGCCCCTGCCTCGCCTCCTGATTCTTATTGTCGGTATTACGCTGGTTTTAGGGCTAATGCTGTGGTTCATTGATGCCCTGCGCTGGTTTTACCTACAAATTTCCTATACGTCCCCGCTCTTGGGAACTGTGGTTTTATTGTTAATCGTTGCTCTTTTGGGGGTGTTGCTGGCTGGTGTCATCTATTATGCCTGGATGTTTCAAGGGGGAAAAACCTCTAAAAGCGGCAGTCAAAGGGTGGTGAAGGTTCCCACAGAAAAAAAAGAGGCAGCCGCCGAAACCCTGAAAGCAGTACGCCAACAGATGGATAAGATTCAGGATCGGGTGGCACGGGAAGCCTTGTTAGAGCGATCGCGGCAAATAGAATCGAGTCTCCAAGGTCGGAATGTACGCGTCGTTGTCTTTGGCACAGGTTCATCGGGTAAAACTTCGGTGATTAATGGCTTATTGGGACAAATGGTGGGTCAAGTGCAGCCGACAATTGGAACGACTCAAGAGGGGCAAACCTATCATTTACCTTTAAGAGGATTAAACCGGGAAATCCTGATTACCGATACCCCCGGTATTCTGGAGATTGGGGAAGAAGGCAGCGATCGCGCCCAAATTGCTCGCCAGTTAGCTACTCAAGCCGATTTACTGCTATTTGTGGTCGATAATGATTTGCGTCAATCAGAATATGAACCCCTGCAAGCCTTAGCCCAAATTGGTAAGCGCTCTTTATTGGTGTTCAATAAGACCGATTTGTATACAGATGAAGACCAGGAGCGGATTCTCAGCCGCTTACGACAACGGGTACAGAGGCTGATGAGCAGCAGTGACGTGTTGGCGATCGCCGCTAATCCCCAAGCTGCCGTCTTACCCTCCGGCGATTTAGTGGTTCCAGACCCTGTTATTTTACCCCTAATCCGCCGCCTAGCCGCCGTTCTCAGAGCCGAAGGTGAAGATTTGGTTGCCGATAACATTTTGATGCAAGCCAGTGCCCTAGGCGACGATGCCCGGCGGATTTTGGATACCCAGCGCAAGCGCCAAGCCGATAAGACAGTGGAACAGTTCCAATGGATCGGTGCCGGGGCGATCGCCGTAACCCCCCTACCCGTGGTCGATTTATTAGCGACAGCAGCCGTCAATGCTCAAATGGTAATCGAATTAGGGCGGATCTATGGCTGCGAATTAAACATGGAACGGGGACGAGAATTAGCCCTCTCATTAGCCAAAACCCTAACCAGTTTAGGTATCGTGGAAGGAGCGTTAAAATTAGTGACTACTGCTCTACAATTAAACGTCGCCACCTTCATTATCGGTAAAGCCATTCAAGGAGTCACCGCCGCCTATTTAACCCGCATTGCCGGTAAAAGCTTTATCGAATATTTCCGCCAAGATCAAGATTGGGGAGACGGTGGAATTACAGAAGTTGTACAACGTCAATTCAAACTCAACAAACGGGATGAATTTGTCAAAGCCTTCATTCAAGATGCGATCGATCGCGTCGTCCATCCCCTCACCCAAGCCACATCTGAACCGTCTGAAGAAAACGATTCTACAGCCCTATCCTCTTCTTGGACTCCCCCCATTTCGTCCCTCAAGGTTCCCGAACCCCTTCCCCCCAATCTTACTCAGCAAGATGATTGGTCTGAAGACCTAGATCCAGAGAGAGATGATTGGTAAAATAATTGTTAATTGTTGATTGTTGATTTTTCTACCGGGATTTCAATACGGAACGTTGTGCCCTCTCCCATCGTAGACGCGCAGGTTAGTTTTCCTTGATGCCTCTCCACCACAATCTGGTAACTAATGGCTAATCCAATTCCTGTCCCCTTACCGATCGGTTTAGTTGTAAAAAATGGATCAAATAACCGAGAGTGCAAATCTTCCGGAATACCTAAGGCATTATCTTCAATCTCAATCACTACCCAATCTTTGCCTGTATCTTTGGAAGCAGATAGGGAAGTTGAAATCTTAATTTGGTTAGGATCAGCCTCTAACGCCTCATAACTCAAATTCTGTTTTAGATTGGCTTCCTCTAAGGCATCAATGGCATTCGCAATTAAATTCATAAATACCTGATTCAACTGACTGGGATAGCATTCGAGCAAAGGCAAATTGCTATAATCTTTCAGAACTTTAATTTCTGGGCGATGGGATTTAGATTTAAGTCGATTATTTAAGATCAACAACGTGCTATCCATTCCTTCATGGATATCTACCGCTTTCACTTCACTCTCATCAAGACGAGAGAAATTGCGTAATGAGCGTACAATACCCCGAATGCGATCGGCTCCAATGTGCATTGACTTCAGTAATTTAGGTAAATCTTCAACTAAAAATTCTAAATCTACTGCTTCACATTCTTCCTCTAGCTCTTCAGGGGGGGCAGGATAAAACTCCTGATAAAGCTCAAGAACCGAGAGTAAATCTTGGATATAATTATCGGCATGGGAAAGATTACCATAAATGAAATTAACCGGATTATTAATCTCATGGGCAATTCCAGCGACTAATTGCCCTAAACTGGACATTTTCTCATTTTGGATTAAGTGGGTTTGAGCCTGTTTTAGTTCCTGAAGCGTTTGTTCAAGTTGCATGGCTCTTTCTTTTTCTCTTACCTCTGATATTTTCAATGCTTCATTTACTTTGGCAAGTTCATCTGCTTTTTTTAAGACAATTTTGATGATGGACTTTTGCAGGCTTAAAGCTGCATCTATCTCACATTTTTTCCACGCAGAAGATTGTAAAATTACCGTCTCTTTCCATAACTCAAAAGATTGCCTAGGGCAAAGAAAAACATTCTTTTTGCTGTTTTTTAAGGAATCCTCTGGATTACCTGCCCAATTGACCGTCTGCACCATTTCTGGGCGAAACCAAATCAAATATTTATCTTTAGTCGCTGTGATTTTAATTGCTAATATCCCACTAGCCACATCTTTATAGGCGGTGGATTGAGGATCGATATTAGCCAAACAAGCAGTATGGAAAAAACGGGCATCTCCCATATAGAAGCCGAGATTTTGTATGAGTTTTTGCACATAGGTGCTGTCGGGAGTTTCTCCAATCAAAATCCAGCGATCGTCTAAGCCAACTGCCACCCCTGTTGCTCCTACTAAATCTAAGAGATTTTGTTGATTTTCAACCAATCCATCCACATAATTTTCGGCATTAGACATCGATTCCAATAAACAGGATTGGACATCTTTGAGATCGAGCTTGTATTCATAATCGCCATCATATTCTTTATGCCCCAATTCCAAAGATAAGGACTGGGCTAAAAACTCACAGGTAAATCTTTGTTCATAAGAGATGGAAATGGGAGTATCATAATGATGGCAGGCAATTAACCCCCAAAGTTTTTGATCTTGAATTAAAGAAATCGTCATTGAGGAGCGCACGCCCATGTTTTTCAAATATTGCAGATGACAATGAGATACACTTCTTAAATATGACCCTTTCAAATCAGGTTTATTCCGAGTTAAAAGACTGATATCAGGGATCATTTTTACGGCATCTGTACGGGTATCAAAAATAATTCTCAATCGATCTTTGAGGAATGAATTTCTAACAGTTTCAGGAATATCAATATCGGGATAATGTAAACCTAAATAGGACTCTAGATCTTCCCGTTTAGATTCAGCAATCACACTGCCATGATGATCTTCATGAAACTTGTAAAGCATTACTCGGTCAAAATTCGTGATTCTACGAATATTTTCAGCCGCGACTTCACAGACTTCTTCCAATGTTTGAGCTGTATTCAGTTTGATGGCACATTCTTTAGTCAGATGATAAAAACTAAGGGACTGATTCAAACCTCGATCGCTGCTTTTTTCTAATTCTAGAATCAGGCAACTATCTTGATGATGAATCATACCACTAAACCCAGTCTCTCCCATGCCCTTAATTTTTAGTTGAAGTGGATTATTTGCATCAACACTCAGATATGCTAAATGATTTTGAAGCAGGTTCAGTTGGGAGGAGTCTAATAATACGGACAAAGGTTGATTGAGGAGAGATTCTGGAGGATAGCCTAAAAAATGCTCAGTGTTTTCACTAACTTGTATGAGGGTGAAATCTGGCTCAGTTAAGACTAATAAGACACCATGAGCTTGAATGGATGTGGGGAAATAAACGGATTCTTCTTGAGCGATCGTCCAGTGTCGAGAGGGACGCAAGCTAATATTGAATGGGGTATTCATGGTTAACAGTCGAGGTAAAATAAGGTTAAAAGATGGGGTGAAATATGGAGGTCAAGCGAGGGTTCCCTGAGTGAAATTGGACAAATCTAGGGTAGTATTGAAATTAATTTACAGTCCTTGAGTATTTTTTGCTGAGTGTAAAAAGACTAGCAATATACATGGATGTCATGGATATCATTGTAACATAAAAGCAATCGCAGGTGCTTTACAGTACTAGATGTTGACAAAACGTAAAATTCCAATCCTTGAACACCAGGATGAGGCAAAAATGATGCTGAACACACTTGAAAATCTGTTATCGCTCAAGTCTTAAACCAAACCTCTTCAGTCGTAAAAGCATGGTGACCAGAAGGTGAATCTTGCGATCGCCGGTTTCAGTGCAGGATTAGGCGTTAAAGTAAGGTAGGCAAATCTAACAAACATGACGCGGGATTCAAGTGCAAGATATTGAAGGTAACCACATCCGACTCAATAAGGTCACCAGGGAATGGGTCATCTATGCTCCCAAGAGAAAGCACCGTCCCCAAGATTGGCGACAAGCCTGCACTATCGCTCCTCCGATTCCCCTTCCTTGCCCCTTTTGTCCTGGAGGGACTCATGAAGAGGAACCCATTTTACTAGAACTGCCTAAAGCTAATGGTTCTGGGTGGCAAACCCGTGTTGTTGGCAATCGCTATCCGGCACTTTCGACTCAAGGCAATACCCTGCGAGCTTCCCATGGGATTTACCTCACGATGCCAGGTTATGGTCGCCATGAGGTAATTATCGAAAGTCCAGATCATGATAAGGATATTCCTACCATGGAGCGATCGGAAGTGGAGCTGATTGTAGAAACCTATCATCACCGCTACATCGATCTAATGCGGGAACATGAGAGCATGATGGGGATTATCTTCCGCAATCACGGACAACGAGCAGGTGCTTCCCAATCCCATCCCCATTCCCAGATTATCATTACGAGTATTGTACCTCAACAGCGACGCTGGCGCGAGGAGGAAGCACAACGATATTATGATGACTGGGGGCGGTGTTTGTACTGTGATATTCTCAAGTTTGAGTACAAGGAGCAGACGCGGATACTAGAGGAAAATAATTCATTTTTGGCGTTTGTACCCTTTGCTGCTGAAGTGCCGTTTGAGATATCGATCGCCCCGAAACACCATGAGGCCGATTTTGGCAGTCTGACGGATACAGAAAAAGCAGATTTCGCCGCTATCCTACAAAGTATTTTAACGCGGTTATCGGCAAAACTCAACGATCCAGACTATAACTACATCATCAATACCGCAGCTCGCTATAAGGCAGAAGAACCTCAAGTTCACTGGTATTGCCAAATCCGCCCCCGGTTAACTACTCCTGCGGGATTTGAAATTGCTTCTAGCGTGAGTATTAATCCCTCTTTGCCGGAATGGGATGCTGAGTTTTTGCGACAATAGGGTGTTAAGTAGATGGGGAAGAGGAAAGCGATGCCTCAGACGAAAATTTGTCCAAATCTCCGAAGTAATCAGACACGGAGAATTCCAACTTCAGCTTATTGTAGGAAATAATATCGCAAATGCAGAATATTGAATTATTCCCTCGATCGCAGTATGAAACTCCGAATTGCCCAACACGATGATATTGAAACTCTCTTTGAGATTAGAACCAGTGTCGTCGAAAATTATCAATCCCGTGAAGAGATTGCTCAACTGGGGATTACTCCAGAGTCAGTTGCCCAAATGTTAGCAACAGATAGTTGTGCATGGGTTGCTGAGATTGAGAGTCAACCCATTGGTTTCTCTATTGCCAATGCCACAGAAAAAACCATATTGGGCCTATTTGTTCTCCCTGCTTTTGAAGATCGAGGAGTTGGACGTGCCCTCATACAAGCGGCTGAAGATTGGTTAGGGTTGCAGGAAATTGAAGAGATTTGGTTGCTGACAGGTAACAATCCCAACTTCAGAGCCTACGGTTTTTATTTACATCTGGGCTGGGTTCCCGTTGGTGTTGAATCGGATGGAGACTTCCAAGGAGAGATGAAATTTATCAAAAAATTGACACAATAGTTCCTTTGAATCTTATTGTTCAGGCATTTCATAGGAAAGATTGCGAATACGCTTGAGTTCAATACAACCAATCGCGATATTGGGGATGGTCTTTCATGTCTTCAAAGAGCCAAACCATGCGATCGAGAAACCAGGTTTTAGCCAAAATAGTCCAAGATAAACCCAGCAAAGTAGGCCAAAGTGTTAAGGTAATCAAACCCCAGAGCGCGATCGCAAAACCGACTCCATTCACTGTATTCGTAAATGTCAACATGGGTTGATGATGGCTGGGAATCGGGATTTGCTTTTGATTGAGCCAAACCCGTTCTCCTAATACGCCTTTTGAAGCCCAATTTTGGGTACTTTCTGGTTTGGGAAACAGGCGCGGATTAATCCAAATCCAAAACAAAACTAAGGTAATGGGAATGAATGCGCCCCAACCTAACCAAAGACGACTCCAACTGGCTAATACTAACAGAGGTAAACTCAGGTAGCGTGTCCAAAAACTCCAGGGATTCGTATGACGTTCCCATACTGTATCCGTCATTTGGAAAATATTGGCGATCTTTTGGGCATAAGTCATGGTTTAAAATTTATGAATAATCTTATTTCAGATCGATTGAAGTCGTTTATATTGTTCCTAGGATTTCTCTTACAAGCTCCGTACTCGGCTATACCAACGTAACAAGACTTTCGCCAACTGATGGGAATCATGGCGGACTTTGTGAGCGATCGCGTCCTCATCCATGACATTACTCATCACCATCCGATATCCTAACCGTGCCACATCTTCGCGATCCAAAAATACCGGATGGGAACGCTGCTTTGCATATCGCATTAGAGCGGCTTCAGAAGGGGGCCGTTTATGCACTAAAACCGCATCAAAAATCCGCCGTTTCACCACCCGATCGATCGCCCGAATATGATCGGAAACAGTATAGCTATCGGTCTCTCCGGGTTCCGTCATAATATTGCAGACATAGATCCGGGGAACCCGTTTTTTGGCGATCGCCTCCACAATTTCCGGTACTAATAAATTGGGAATCACGCTCGTATACAAACTACCTGGCCCCACAATAATATAATCGGCTTCCTCAATCGCGGCGATCGCGGCGGGCAGAGCTGGCGGAGACTCCGGAACACAACCAATCCTAACAATTTTTCCCCTTGCCTCTGGAATCCGAGATTCCCCCTCAATCCGGCGGCCATCCTCCATCTCAGCCCACAAATACACATCTTCCAACGTTGCTGGTAACACCTGACCGCGTACCGCTAACACATGAGAACTCGCGGCGATCGCCTGCTCCAAATCCCCCGTAACCTCACTCATGGCGGTCAAAAATAAATTACCAAAACTATGACCCGCTAACCCATCCCCCGTCTTAAAACGATATTGAAACAACTCCGTCAACAACTTCTCTTCATCCCCCAAAGCCGCCAAACAATTGCGAATATCCCCAGGCGGTTGCACTCCCAACTCCCGTCGCAACCGTCCCGAAGACCCTCCATCATCGGCCACCGTCACAATCGCCGTAATATTAGCGCTATAGAGCTTCAACCCCCGCAACAGCGTCGATAACCCTGTTCCTCCTCCCAGCGCCACAATTTTCGGCCCCCGATGCAGACGACGATGGTTCATCAACATATCCACCAACTCCTCATCCCCAGGAGGCCTTAGCACCTGACTAATAGAATTCACGGTTTGACTCTGGCCCCACAAAATCAGTAGAATCCCCCCAATCACGACCAACGGCCCGCTAATCGTATTCGGAACCAACTGAGCCAAACCGCTTAATACTGCCTCCGTTAATCTCAGCAAATAAAAAACTGGGGTCATCTTCGTCCAAATCGCCAACCCCAAAGTTGCCAGAATCATTCCCCCAGCGCTAATCACCATCCAGCGCTTAACGAACAATCCAGGGGAGAGCCATTTAAACCACTGATTCAAACGCGAAGATTTGCCACTGCGTCGGCCAATGGCTTGGGTATAATGGTTTCTTCGCAGTCGCTTGAGTAGACTAAAGGACATAGGCTTGAGGATTCAGGTTCAAGGGAGTAGTCAATAGAAAGGTTAACCCTTCTACATCCGATTCACAACCGAACACTCGACATTTAGCGCATTTGGCTCTTAGTCTAACCTGAGTTTGGTAGAAGCAAAGGTAAGCTCAGAGAAGAATTGACACATCAGACAAATGGCCATACTCGATTATCTCTCTAAACAAGACTGGAAAAGCCTTGACAGGATTCAGAAGGGATCAATTTTAGGCATAGCAACCACCAAACCCATTCCTTTTTGCCTTTTGCATCTTTAATTGCCACACTTTTAGGGTTTCTTGGGTTGGCGGTGGAGAGGAAGTCACATCAGCTCAATTCTGAGTCTAGAGCGGATCTAAGGAGTGTTCTTGCCGTTTGACAATAAACACATTACGGTTGATCGAGCCAGTGCGCTCATGGATAAACCGATCTACACTTTGCAGGGCTAAGTAAACCCCTAACCCCCCACAGGGCCGTTGTTCGATTGACAAACATAAATGAGGGGGTTCCTCTTCTTCTGTGGGATCGTAAACAGCGCCTGTATCTTCCATAGAGACCATCAGTTCTCGATCAGTCATATCTGCTCGGATATCTAAATCCCCATTAATGCCTGCTTCTACATAACCATGAATAATAATATTAGTAGCGATTTCATCAACTGCTAATCTCAATTTATAAGAGGATTTACGATCTAACCCTGCCTCCTGAGCTACAGCTAAAACATACTGTGCAATCACTGACAAAGAATCTAGTTTACCTGAAGCAATCAAATGCTGCATTATCTTAAAAAGGGATCATCTATGACTACTTTTAGGGAGGGATCAATTGGGATCAGTCATGAAGATACGGTCAGGTCGCATTTTTATTCAACCCGCTAAAATAACGGTTGCATTAAGTTGTACCAAAATAGTATCTGTTTCACCCCATTTCAATCGTAATCTGATTGGGTTAACGTTGGGTTTAAAATTAGCTTAAATTTACAGAAGGGGAGGAGGAGCGATACTCAGGAAGGCACAACCAGAAACGAGACCCCTGAGTTAGATAACTTTCAACACCTAACTGACCACCATGGGTGGCTAGAATCCGATCGCATTGATATAGGCCCAGGGAAATGCCAGTTAAGGGATGGCTGGTGTGAGAGTCCGAAGCTTGAGGATCTAAGGAAAATAAATAGGGCAGCTTTTCGGCAGTAATACCAACGCCATTATCGGTCACTGAACAGCAAACCTCACGGTTAGGTTGAGTTTGGAACTGAATCTGGATCTCGACTCCAGGGGGATTATGCTTGATGGCATTGGAGAGCAGATGTTCAAACACACGCTTCATCTGCTGAGGATCGGCATCAACGAGGGGTAATTTCTCTGGCCGATGATACGTTAGGCGAACCTCATTGGCTTGAAAATCCGGTTGCAGTTCTTCTAGTACCTGTTCTAAAACGAGAGTGAGATTAATGGCTTCAGTCTCGATCGCTCTTAAGTTAGAATCCAGATTAGCCACTTCCAGCAGAGTGTTGAGTTTACGCAATTGGAGATCGCCTCCTTCAGTGAGCCGTTGCAGGAGCGATCGACTCACCGATAGGGTTTCTCCCGGTTTTTTGAGTAAATTTTGATGGAGCATCAGCATTCCCATGAGTGTGGTGCGTAAATCATGGGCAATGGCTTGAAAAAAACAATTTTTCAGTTGATTGGAGCGGCTTAAGGCCTCCTGATTTTCCTGTAAGGTTTGCTTTTGTTGCTCCAAGGTGGTTTCTAACTCTATAATCGAAGCTTCTCTAAGGGTAATATCTTCCGATAAGCGATCGTGATTATGGCGCAGTAGCTCGGCATTAACCGTAAGTTCCGTTAAACTGGCAGCCAAGATCAAAGCTGTGATCTGAATTGATCCGATCAAGATTTCAAACCCGAAGATGGCTTCTTGCCTAGTATCTGCCCTTACGATCAATAGACCTTGCTCTTGACTCAAACCCATTAAAGCCACAACTGCGATCGAGAGACTGGTGGTAAAAATCCCGATCGCCCCATAGCGAAAGGCTGCCCAAACGATAAATGGAAAACAGAGATATTCTAAGGGCGCATCAGCTATATCCAGCATCCACCGATCGTTAATCCACCCCATATCGGGGAGACCAAAAATCAAGCTACTAACCACGAAGAAAAGGACGATCGCGATCGGGGTTTCTATCCAATATTCAGGAGTGTTAATCTGAATTGACTCTTTCCCCAAAGACCAACGGCTGATCCCATAGACAAGAATTGGAGTAATCAATAAAACTCCCATACTCTCATTCAACCACATTCTCCACAGATGCTCTAAAGCCATTTGCGAAGTGAGTATCTGTAACCATAGACTCAAAACGGTATCCAGGAATGCCATAATCCCCGTACCGATCGTAGCTCCCCAAAAGACTAACTGAAGTATGGGTTTGAGTTTCGGAAGCATGGGTTTCCATCGACATAACCCTAATAAATAAACGCCGATCGCCGCACCCGTGATATGACTGAGTGCCCCAGCGATCGCCACTACAGGGGAAGCGCCTAAAATGAGGGCATAAGCCAAACTTCCTAGACCCACTCCTGGCCAAAGCTCGATACCATAAACCGCTAATACCCCTAGGGCTATCCCTGCGGCTGGACAAATTGGAGAAATTTCTCCTAAGCCCATCATTGTTGTCGTTATATAGGCGACAATGAAGTACACTAGGACAATCGCCCCACTGAGCAAACTGTATCGGCTAATTGGGTATCCCTGAGTTATGATTTTGGTATCCATGAGTTATGAGCTATCCACCTCTTGTCTTTTCAGGTTAATGATGAATTGATACCGTGACTTCCTCCACTAGGGTGAATTTCTCGTGGAGAGTTAACTGATGTTTAATACATTGAGGGAAGTCGGGAGTTGGGAGTAAGCAGATCTTCCCTGTTCAATGCATTGATCGTAGACACTATAGAATGGTGGTGTTTTTCAATAGGTATGGTGTTTATGGATGGTTTAGCCTACCTCCATTACGCTCTGGTTTGGGATGATTTCAATGGCGATCAGATTGCTAATGTTCAGCAGCTTTTGGCGATCGCCTTAGTCATCTCTCTTTTGAGTCAAATGTCTCCCACCCTAGGAAATTATGTGTGGCAGTTGGGGGATTATGGCCCTGCGGTTGTGGAGCTTCAGGATCGACTTAAAGCAGTAGGATGTTTTCCTAGGGGTACGCGCAGTACGGGCTATTATGGCCCCATTACTACAGAATCGGTTAAAGCCTTACAAGCTGCTCAGAACATTGCGATCGATGGCATTGTTGGGATTCAAACACAAGCCTTACTCGATCGCGGTTTGGGCTGTTATATTCAGGAACACTCCTCTATTTTGAAAGTGGGGAGTCAAGGCGATCGCGTTGGTAAGCTTCAAATTCAACTCAATAACTGGGGAGTCCCTCCTCAACCGGGAGGGAGCCTCAAGGTGGATGGTATTTTTGGCCCCGAAACCCAAAAATCGGTTATTCGCTTTCAAGAGTTTAAGGGATTGAAGGTGGATGGTGTTGTAGGGCCAAAAACTTCTCAAGCATTGTGGGACCGCCGTTTGAATGCCGAACAACAACGATTGTTTGCTGAATTTAAGGCTCTGGCTGTTTGGCTGTGTGAAGATCCCCAAAATCCGAACGATCTCGAACATAAACGGATCAGGGAAGAGATGCTATGGGGTTATTCTGATGGCGATCGCCGCCTGAATTGGGAAGACTGGAGCAAACAGTGGTGTCGGTTAGGTTTTAATCCCCAAAATCCCGATAACTGGGGCGGGATTTATCAAGGGTATATGGGACAGTTTTAATCCTCATTACTTACTTTAAGGGTTCATAATCAGGTCAAAGAAACCATCATCTAATTCGTAGCCTAGCATTTGGGTCATGGCTTTGAGGCGCGATCGCGCCTCAATTCCTTGCTGTTGCATCCAGTTCATTAAGACAAAAGTTTTACACATGACAAAAATTTCCAGGGCTTCCGGGTTAAATTGAATACCATCAGTGCGATGGAATTGATGGGGAATGAGCATGGCGGTATAACGGGCTAGCTCTCCTCCTTTCCAGTCCAATAGGAAGGGCAGCCAAGGATAGACGGTATCTAAACGGATAAACCAGAGGCGAATTTCGGGAATTTCTGAGAGTTCCCTGGGATCAGTATCTTCGCAGGGATATTCAATGTTAAATTTGAGTTGTTGTTCGTAGGCAGATAACTGACTTTCCGCTAATAGGGGAGCGATCGCCTCCTGAGCTGGGGCAAGATCTAAGGTTTGAATGGCTTTAGCACTCAATTTAATTTCAATAGACATGGTTTTTAATTCTGGATTGTCATTAATCATGGCGATTTAGAGAAGAGATTATTTTTGAGCAGACCGCTTGAGAATAAAAAAGAAAGGTCGGGGCAAACTCTTAAAATCCATCACTCCTAAAACAGTTTTACCGTCAATTTTTCTAAAGGAATCATTGATCGGCAAATAATCATAGATCATCGTCGCGCTGAGTTTATTTCGGTATTCCATCATCCGTAATCGGGCTTGACTTTTTTCTGTTTTGAGTAGAGAATTTGTGCAACCCAATAAAGGCTTGAGCATAGCTAGATTCATCTTCGGCATTTTGCCAATCCATTCCATAGCTCTAACATTGGGTGCAACTTTAATAATTTGTCCCTGGGCATCTAAAAATAGCAAAGGGTGTACCGTTTCAGCATTAATGAATTCTTTTCCATACCAATTGGAGGCTTCTAATAAGCCATCCATGGGGTGATCGGTATGCAATTGAGAACCTTGCCATCGACCGAACATAAATTCTAAGCTAACCGGTTCTAGGGCATCAAATAACTCTAGAGCTGTATCGAGGGTGGTTTTACCATTGTGTAGGATAGATTGGCTCTGTTTGAGGATTTCTAGATTTTGACTAACGGTCACGGGATTGACTCTTTAACTGGCGATCGAATAGATTTATTTTAACACTGCGGCAACAAGGTAGATTGTACCTAAGAAATTGCCAGCTATTTTATGGTGGCTTGTCGGGATCGACTGTTGTAACTTATGGCACACAAATCCCCCCGATTTTAAGCTTGCCAGCCCAGTATCGTACGAATTCTAAGCAAAGTTCTATCAAGAACCTTTTGGTACGGCTGCTCCTCCTGTTTACGATTCAGAGCATTTCTTAATGCATCAACGCAAAGGAGCATGCGTTCTTCAAATTCGGCCTCTCTGATGTCCTGGATATAATCAAACAATAAATCTGGATTCCTAAATTTAAAGTAGTCCAAAAAGCTATTTTCTGGGAAGTCTTCATAAATTTTATTGCCATCTCCATAGTAAATTGGCAGACATCCACCCTGGATAGAATCCCATATTTTCTCAGTACAATAATAGGGCCAATTTGTATTTTCAAAACACAAGTTAAAGCTATATTTTTTTAGTATTTCAATTTTTCTTGATCTCCAAAACTTTCCTCTAGATTGTCCAACAGAAATCCCATTGGGCCAACCCTTACCATAAATATCTAATAAACCAATATTATGACCTTTAAGTGCTATTTCAGTTCTCAAGTTACATAAATCTATGTCAGCACCTTGATGAATCAGCCTCCATCTTTTCCCTGCCTGATAAGTCATTAGCGAAACTATTTTTTTGTTTTCAAATCCTGTTCTTTTTATGACTAATCTTGGCTCTTCTGATAGGCAGGGGAGATAGTAATAGTTATCACTGAAAATCCCTGTGTAGACATTCATTACATTTATTTTGGGCAGGAAAGGAGATGAAATTTCCTGACTAAAATTCTTGCTAAACCGAGGTTCTTGAGTCCAAATTAAATACTGTTTAGTAGAGCCAAACTTTAGTGCAACATCCAAGATCTTATTGCAGGTTCCACTGATAATTAAATCGGATTTTTTGGCTTCAACAAACTGGATCTGATTACCCTCAAAAAAATCAACTCCCTTCTTTGATGTAAATGGTGTGTTCAACATAGATGGACCAGTAACACAGATTTTTATCATGAGATTTAATCATGCAATAAAAAACACCAATTTCCTCAGTACAGGATAAAAGACTTGAAAATAAAAAGCAGACTGGATTTCATCAGAATTAGTCACTTTGTCAGAAATCCAATAGGTCATTATAGTCAATTGGATAGCGATCGCCTTAAGAAATTGTACTCAACTCCCCCCTGATTCTAGGGTTTCGACTCCCCTGTTACTGACTCGATTCACCTCAATGGACTGTTCCACTCGAAGACAGGCTAGGGAATTCTGAGTTAAAGTGGTAATGAGTTTACTTTAACGGGGAAGACGAGGACAAGTGGAGAGCGATAATGCAAGCCATTGCTGACGTAATAAAACTCCGTTTCGCGAAAGCGATCGCACTTTACCCTGACGAGCTAATCCTAATGCTGTTTATTCTTCAGGAGAACCCATATTATTGAACATGAGCAACGAACCGAACACCTTAGAACCGATCCGCTCTTTAGAAGATGCCATTCATCGCTGTCAAGATCTGGGAATGCGTCTGAGTCGTCAACGGCGGTTTATCCTAGAATTACTCTGGCAGGAACAAGAGCATCTTTCAGCACGGGAAATTTATGACCTACTGAATCAGCAAGGAAGAGCGATCGGTCATACCTCAGTGTATCAGAATCTCGAAGCCCTTTCTTCCCAAGGCATCATTGAATGTGTCGATCGCGCCGATGGCCGGCTCTACGGTCATATTAGTGACCCCCATTCTCACATTAATTGCTTAGATAATGGCAAAATTCTGGATATTCACGTCGAGCTACCGCCAGAGTTAATCGATCAAATTGAAGCGCAAACTGGGGTTAAAATCACCGATTATCGGATTGATTTCTATGGATATAGCGCTTCGTGTGGTAATGGGTAATGGGAAAATGTTAAGCAAGCAAGCCGTTCTAGATAATTTATCAGAACATCGCGAACAATTACAGCAATTCAGCGTGAAAATGTTGTTTTTATTTGGGTCAGTTGCCAGAGATATGGCGCATCCAGATAGCGATGTAGATTTGCTAGTCGAATTTGAGTGCCCAGTTGGGTTATTTACATTTCTGGGTCTCAAGCATTATCTAGAAGAGATCCTCGGCTGCTCAGTGGATTTGGGTACGCCGAATTCTCTCAAACCCGCTTTGAAGAAAAAGGTTTTGAAGGAGGCTATACGTGCCTTCTAGAGAGTTTTCTGACAGAGTTCAGGATATCCTGGCAGAAGCGATTGAGATTGAGCAATTTGTCGAAGGTATGACATTTACTCAATTTTGTGAAGATCGGCGCACTTTAAAGGCGGTTTTGTATGGATTAGCTGTTATTGGTGAGGCGACATTCAAACTGATTTTCCTCTGTTTAAATTGATATTGGAGGAAATTTTGAGGGATGCAAGCGCATGAACCCAGAGTATAGCAAAACCCTGGAAATTCGAGTCCGAGGGCGGGTTCAGGGGGTAGGATTTCGGCCCCATGTTTGGCATTTAGCCTATGAGCTTGGGCTAGTTGGCCAGGTGTGCAATGATGGGCAAGGGGTACGCATTCAGGTGAGTGGAGAACCGGAAGCACTATCCGAATTTCGGCAACGGTTAGAGTCCCAAGCGCCTCCCCTGTCGCAGATAGAGACGATTGAAATCCAAGAACAAGAGCAAGCTATTGAGTTTAAGGAATTTGCTATTGTCGAGAGTGTGGGGGGCAAAACCCAGACTCAAATTGCCCCTGATACAGCGACTTGTTCTGCTTGTGTGGCAGAAATTTATACGCCTTCAGAGCGGCGCTATCGCTATCCGTTTACGAACTGTACCCATTGTGGGCCAAGGCTTTCGATTATTCAAGGGGTTCCCTACGATCGCCCCTCAACAACGATGGCGAATTTTCCGTTATGTCCCCAATGTCAACAGGAATACGACGATCCGGGCGATCGCCGCTTCCATGCCCAACCGATCGCCTGTCCCATTTGCGGACCGAAAGTTTGGCTAGAGTCCCTCACGGATAAAGATAGGGTTGGGGAACCGGGAAAAGAGATCAAACAGACGATTTCCCGGATTGAACAAGGCAAAATCCTTGCCATTCGGGGGTTAGGGGGATTTCATTTAGCCTGCGATGCGACAAATGAAGACGTTGTCAACCACTTACGCGAACGTAAACGACGATTTGGTAAGCCCTTTGCATTGATGGCGCGGGATATTAGGGTTATTCGTCGCTATTGTCGGGTGAGTCGAGCCGAAGAAGAGGCGCTTACAAGTCCTGCGGCTCCCATTGTGCTGTTGAATGCTGACGGAGGGGAGCGTTTACCGGAGGCGATCGCCCCTGGAGTAACAACACTCGGTTTTATGCTTCCCTATACTCCATTGCATCTTCTACTACTTGAAACTCTGGATTATCCCCTGGTGATGACCAGCGCCAATTTATCCCACGAACCTCAGTTAATCAGCAATACAGAAGCTAGGGAGAAACTGATCGGATTAGCGGATACTGTATTATTTCATAACCGAGATATCGCCAATCGCATAGATGATTCCGTGGTGCGGATAATGAGAGGAAAGCCTCGTTTATTGCGTCGCAGTCGGGGTTACGTTCCGGGAGAGATCGCCCTGCCGCCAGGATGCGATCGCCACTCAAGCATCTTAGCTTATGGCGGAGAACTCAAATCCACCTTTTGTCTTATCCAAAATAATCAAGCCATTTTATCCCAACATCAAGGCGATTTAGAAAACCCGATTACCTACGTAGATTATCAGAAAAACCTCAAACTTTTTCGCCAACTTTACGATCATCAACCGCAAATTTTAGTCGCCGATCTCCATCCCGAATATCTCTCGACCAAACTGGCTCAAGAACAGGCCCAAACTCATCAGTTACCCTTAATTCAAGTTCAACACCACCATGCCCATATTGCCAGTTGCTTCGTTGAAAATGGCATTCCTTTAGACCATTCTCCCATTTTAGGCATTGCCCTAGATGGCTTAGGTTTTGGCGAAGAGGGTACGATTTGGGGGGGAGAGTTTCTACTCGCAGATTATCGAGGCTATCAACGGTTAGCTACCTTAAAACCGGTGGCGATGATTGGCGGCACAAAAGCTATTCTCGAACCTTGGCGCAACACCTATGCTCACTTAAAAACGGCCTTTGATTGGCAGATGTTAATTGAAAAATTCGGTCATCTGGAATTATTTGACTATTTCCAGAATAAACCAATCGCTCTCTTTGAGCAAATGCTGCAAAAACGACTCAACGCACCCCTGGCAAGTTCGACGGGGCGGTTGTTTGACGCGGTATCGGCGGCGATCGGCTTATGTCGCGATCGCGCCCTATTTGAAGGTCAAGGGGCGATCGAGTTAGAAATGGCAGTCGATCGCCATTTACTCTCAGAATCTGATGATGATTTTGCTTATCCTTTTGATATTAATTTAACTCATAAACTTCTCTATCTCGACCCTAGCCCCATGTGGTTTTCTTTATTGGAAGACTTGAACCAAGGCGCAAGTGTCTCTCGGATGGCAACTCGATTTCACCGAGGCTTAATCCAAGGAATGATACAGTTAGTACAACAATTAATCCATAACTGTCAATCGGATGGACTGTCCATTCAACACATTGCTCTCTCTGGAGGATGCTTCCAAAATCGGATTCTACTCGAAGAACTGACGGCTAAACTAGAAGCAAAAGGGTATACCTGTTTATCTCAAGCACAAGTTCCCTGCAATGACGGAGGGTTATCCTTGGGGCAGGGTGCGATCGCGATCGCTAGAACAACACGATAAACTTCAGCTATTCCTCTCCAGCTTTCCATTGTGCAGCTTTGCGATCGATGTCTTTAATCAAATTCCGGGGCCCAGATTTCTACTACAGGTAATTCCCATCCAGGGAGTAATGCAGGAACGGTAAAAATATCCCCATCACATAACGTTATCGGGTCTTGATTGAGTCGATAAACTTCCATTGTACGAGTTCTCGGATCGACCAATACTCCCACCTGAGTTCCTAATACTATAAATTCTTTGATTTTCTGGCGCAATTTGATGAGACTATCGGTTCTGGACTTCACTTCAAACATTAGATCGGGCACTAATTCAGCATAACTGTCAGTGGTGCGAGGTAAACGTTGAGCCAGGATAAAAGAAGCATCGGGTGCGCGAACATCTCCGTCAGCATTGGGTAAACAAAATCCACCACTAGAGGCAATGACTCGCCCTAATTTTCGCGGTCTCACCCAATGGGATAATTCAGCAACAATAGCAGCAGCCACTTCATCTGATTCTAATCCGGAAAGACTCATAAAGATAATTTCTCCTTGAACTAATTCCATCCGATAGTTGGGATGCTGGGTTTGGAGATATTCTAAGTCTTTGATAGTTAATTTAGGCATAGAATTTATAGTGTGGGCTTGATGTTTGATTCTAATATAGCGCTTTGGGCGATCGCGCGATTTATCCCTAGTATGCTGGGAATAAGTAGTCAACGAAACCCTGTTTAGCCGCTATTTCTAGAATTTCTTTCCTTAAGTAAATCGCAGTTATATTCAGTATGATATTGATCTAATGGCCTCTTGTAACACAAGATCTCGAATAAAATATCAATACCCTGTAAGCCAAAAAACTCCCACAGAGTCTCAAACTCTGCTACTATTGACGCGAGATAGTAATGGGCCAGGGATTGAAGACCTAACCTGAGTCGCCATTGTCTGTCTCACCCCTCCTTGTCCAAATTCATCCGGTTCAGGGTACTCAGCGCCATGGCACAACCGAATCCAGCAGAGATCACCGATGCTCTCAACAGTGTCTTACAACCCCAAGGGGTTACCGCCAAAGCACTGGTTAAAGAAGGCTGTTTACATATCCTCCTAGAAGGGGAAAACATACCCGAACAGGAAGAATATGTGGCGATCGTTCATGATGAAATCCTCAATATGGGTATTGACTCGTTCCCAACCCTACAAATCTACGGCCGCCAAATTGGATCGAAAAAGCCGAGTTGGAGCGACACGATTGACTTGTTGCAAGGGAAAGAGGATGAGGAAGAGCTACCCAATTTTGCCCTTGACGATCCGGATGAAGATTTAAATTCCTATAACGGTAACGATCTCGATGGTGCGGAACCTTTGGATTCAGAGCTTGATGAATCTGGAGAACAGAAGAAATCAGGGGCGAAGAAGTTCTTGCCTTTGTTAGCAATCCCTATTGTCGCTCTCATTGGTGCGGCAGTTTGGTGGTTTTTCCTACGTCCGGCTCCAGCTCCCCTTCTGCCTGCGACTGCACCGGAAATTGCTCCTGAGACAGCAGTTCCTGAGACAGCCATAGAAAGCCCACCAGAAACGACAGAACCGGAAGCCACACCTGCAAATCCAGCATCAGTTCCCCCAGCTTCGACCAATCCGTGGAGAGAGGGAATTAACCTAGCGATAAGTGCTGCTGAACTGGCGCAAACGGCTAGTACCCGTGCTGAGTGGGCAGAAGTCTCCAGTCAATGGCAGCAAGCACGGGATTTAATGGCTCAAGTGCCAGAGGATAGTGAAAACTATGGAGCGGCTCAGGAGCGGGTTGTTACTTATGGTGAGAATGCAAATTCAGCTCAGATCTGGGCCGATCGCAGTAATTAACTCCCTAATTCTCAACTATTTGTTATGAAACAAGGGGCACCCAGCCCCTTGTCTTCCAGTAAAAAAGAGTAAGTGACCTATTTTTTTAGTAGCGATCGCTCAAAATTCCTACCTTTGAGCATACGATTCCAGTACAGGAACGGCAAACCGTAGCGCTTGAGCAACCACATGCTATAACGTTCTTCCGTCGGCTCGAGGGGAAACGTAGGACTTGGATTTTTATCATAATCAAACTCAGCAAAAATCACTTTGCCATATCCCGTCACTAAGGGACAACAGGCATAACCATCATACTGATTATTCAGGGATTTAGACTCCATCAGAGCCAACAAGTTTTGCACCAGTACAGGTGCTTCGGAACGCACAGCAGCAGCCGTTTTCGACGTAGGCAGAGACGAGGCATCACCGAGGCCAAACACATTAGGATAGCGATTATGCTGGAGGGTAAACTTATCCACATCAATCCAACCTTTAGCCGCTCCTTCCGTACCTGCTAAAGGACTATTCTTGACAAAATCTGGAGCGCTCATTGGTGGACTGACATGGAGCAGATCGAAAGGAATACTCACCAACTCCACACCCTCATCTGTCGTCACCTCAAAAATTGCCTCTTTGGGATCGGTTTTAATGGCTTTCAGGTTATATTTAACCCTCATCTCAATATCTTTGCGCTTAACAATTTCCATCAACGGTTTGGCATAGGCAGGAACGCCAAAAATCCCACCAGTTGCCGTACAATACATAATCTTAGAGCGATCGCGAAGCCCATTTTTCCGGAATGCTTCATCGGCTAAATACATAATCTTTTGGGGCGCACCGGGGCATTTAATTGCCGTACCTGGATAAGTAAAAATCGCGGTTCCACCCTTAAAATTGCGAATCATTTCCCAAGTTTTGGGAGCTTGCTCAAAGTCATAATTACTACAAACTCCATTTTTTCCTAATGTTTCGGGTAACCCTTCCACCCAATCCCAATGGATTTGTAGCCCAGGACAAACCACCAAATAATCATAAGAAATCACTCCTCCATCCTGGGTAACCACTTGATTTCGATCGGGCTGAAATTCCTGGCAATAGGCTTTAATCCAAGTTGCTTTTTCCGGAATACACTCTTTTTCTGGCTTGACCGTATCTTCTGCGGCAAATGCTCCACCACCGACTAATGTCCAAGCGGGTTGATAATAATGCTTTTCTGACGGTTCAATAATCGCCACATCTAAATTAGAGTTTGCATTTAAGAGCTGGGCTGCTACTGTAATTCCTGCGGAACCTCCGCCAACAATTACAATTTGATGATGGGTTGAATTTGCCATAATTTCTCGATCTATGCTGAAACAGTTTTTAGCATACTATAATAACCTAGTCTTGTCTGATTAAAATTTAAGAAAAGATAAAGAACGCCTCTCAATAGACGGAAAAATGCTGTAGGGGAGAAAAACTTTTTCTCTTCTACTTGAGTACCTTAAGGTTTGAGAGACTTCTTTTCAGAAGGAATAGGTATAAGAAGACAGGATGACTGAATTACGATTCATTTCGTTCTCACTGATTTCAAGAGGTCTATTACTTATTCATCATCCAAAGAATAATGGGTTTGTTGTCGAATATACTCAATGACTTCATGATAGGCTTGCTCATGAAATTTTGGATTGAGGACAATTTCTGTCTGACTATTGGGTAGCCAAAAAGTCAACTTTTTATTCCCTGGATGATAGGCAAATAAACTAATCTGAATCAAATTGATAAAATAGTCATTACGCTCATACTGGAACTTGAGCCAATTTCTATCCTTCCGATTCTCTAAACAGTGATGAATATACTTTTGAACTTTCAAGTAACTTTCAGATTCGCCTTGGGGAGTCAGGACAATGGGTGTTTGACTATCGGGTAACCAAAAGGAAATTTTACCATTCGTGGCACAGATAAACGTATCTATGCGGTCTAAATCGATCACATAAATTTGACGTTCAAATGGAATTTTAGCCCAGAATGCCACCGGTTTGCCTCCAGATGATGCTTATACTAAATTAGCTGGAAGTGGAGTTTTAAGAGTAGAATATTCCTGTACTTCTGAATTTTCTAAAGGTTCTCCTGTGTAGTTTTGGGCGGCTTTTATAAACCCTTGAAATAGGGGATGGGGATGGCTAGGACGAGATTGAAATTCAGGATGAAATTGACAGGAAATAAAGAATGGATGTTGGGGATATTCGATGATTTCTACTAGCCGTCCATCGGGAGAGGTTCCACTGATCGCATATCCAGTCTCTAAGAAAAGATTGCGATAGGCATTATTAAATTCATAGCGATGTCGATGGCGTTCATAAATCACTTCTTTTTCATAGAGTTCGGCAGCTAAGGTATTGGGCAATATGCGGCAAGGATAGAGTCCTAAACGCATGGTTCCGCCTAAGTCCACCACATCTTCTTGCTCTGGTAATAGGTTAATGACGGGGTTAGGCGTTTGGGGTTCAAATTCGGCACTATGGGCAGGGTTTAATTGGGCTACATTTCGCGCCCACTCAATCACGGAACATTGCATTCCTAAACATAATCCCAGAAAGGGAATTTGATGGGAACGGGCATATTCAACGGCTTTAATTTTGCCATCTACACCGCGAATGCCAAAGCCTCCAGGAACGACTAAGCCATGGATGCCTTGGAGATGGGTTTCGGCTCCGTCTTTTTCTAAGTCTTCAGAGTTGACCCAGTGAATATTAACATGGGAGTTAATGGTGATGGCGGCGTGGCGTAGGGCTTCAATGACGGAAAGATAGGCATCGGTGAGGCGGACATATTTACCGACGATCGCCACTTCTAGGGAGCGAGTAGAATTAGAGAGACACTCGACGAGGCTTTCCCATTTTTGGAGCTGGGGAGGACGCTGTTCTAAACGCAGTAAGTCAATCACTTGGGTGGCTAATCCTTCCTCTTCCATTCTCAAGGGTACTTCGTAGATGGTACTGACATCTTGAGCGGGAATCACACATCCGACGGGAACATCACAGAATTCAGAGACTTTGGATTTTAGGGAGTCGGGTAGGGGGCGATCGCACCGACAGACTAAAATATCAGGTTGAATGCCAATCGAGCGCAATTCCTTCACTGAGTGCTGGGTGGGTTTCGTCTTCATTTCTCCCGCCGAAGGAATCCAGGGCACGAGGGTAACATGAATATACAGTACCTGATTGCGTCCCACATCTTTGCGGAATTGGCGAATTGCTTCTAAAAAGGGTTGAGATTCAATATCACCGACGGTTCCACCAATTTCGGTAATTAGCACATCTGGGGTAGAGTTACGAGCTACCCGGTGAATCCGTTCTTTAATTTCATGGGTAATGTGGGGAATCACTTGCACTGTTCCCCCATGGTAGTCTCCCCGACGCTCTTTATTAATCACGGCTTGATAGATAGAGCCTTGGGTGACACTATTGAGGCGAGACATGGAAGTATCGGTAAAGCGCTCGTAGTGTCCCAAATCTAGGTCAGTTTCTGCTCCATCTTCGGTAACGAAGACTTCCCCATGCTGAAAAGGACTCATTGTGCCGGGGTCTACATTAATATAGGGGTCAAGTTTGAGAATAGAAACAGAATAATCCCGTGATTTGAGCAGTCGTCCTAAACTGGCGGCGAGAATTCCTTTACCAATACTGGAAACTACACCCCCCGTGACAAATACGAACTTGGTCATGTTCTGAACTCTACCCTATTCTTGCGCTTCCCATTTATTGTGCCACATCGTGCTTCACGATCATCACTGTTCATCGAGAGGGTTTATCTCGTCTGGGTTGAATCCGAGGGATTTGAGATAGGCTGCCAGTTGCTCGGCTTGTTGAGTGCGTGGGCGTTGTTGCTCTAGTGCCTGTGCGGTTTTCCTGTAGTTGCTCGCTAGGAGAAGGTGAGATATTGAAGCTCTAACGCAGAGACTCAAGATAATGATGGTATGGAGATTCTGGAAACTGTTACTGACAGGATTTTTTGGGGAAGAGGCGATCGCCTCTTGTGATATCCTCTCTACAGGCAATATTTCGGCTCAAGTCCATTCGATGTTGAGTGCTTGGTGGAAGTTGCCTATCAATTTTAATCTCACGCTTAAATACATCTGAATGTCAAGGTTATATTTTTTCTTAGGGTTAGGATGATTTATCAATAACTAACAAATATACAGGAATTACGAACTATGACCCTGGATGAAACCTGTCAGTTTACGGGGATTGGAAATGTCATTTTTCTTCCGATCAACAGAATAGATTGATGAAAAAGTTCCAAGAAAAAACAGTAGGAACAGCAGCCTTTAGACTTTGGGACTTATCCTTATTTTCTGAATTATAATAAGGCCACGGCCACTTTGATTTATCCATTTTTTTGAGTAGGACGAGACGATTATGATGTGGAGATTAGAAAAACCTCTACTGATAGGACTTTCTGGAGGCATACTCTTCACCGGCAGTGTCTGGGCTGAAGTTCGTTCGATGCCAAGTTCTGTAGAGCGCTTGGTGAGAGATTATATCAATCGTACTCCAGTTTCAGCGATCGCTCCCAATGGCACTCTAGAACAAGCTGCTCAATTTCAGCAACAATTTGTACAAGCCCTCATTCCCCAACTTGGGCCCATTGTCGGCTATAAAGCCGCTTTAACCAGTCCTGTGGCTCAGGAGCGCTTCGGGGTTTCCCATCCTCTACGGGGAACTTTATTAAAAGAAATGTTACTCTCAAGTGGTGCAACTGTTCCCGTCAACTTTGGCACTCGTGGCGTATTTGAAGCGGATTTGATCGTGCGCGTCAGAGATGCAAAGATCAATCAAGCTAGAACTCCCCAAGAGGTATTGGAGAGTTTAGATGCTGTTATTCCCTTTATTGAATTGGCCGATCTGATATACGATCGCACTGTACCCTTAAATGGCCCTGCCTTAGTTGCTATCAATACTGGAGCCAGGTTAGGGGTTTTGGGGGAACCGGTAGCACTTGAGGCGACTCCCGCATGGGAAAAGCGCTTAGGCTCCATTACGGTAGTCATGGAAAATGGCGAAGGAGAGAAACTATCCGAGGGTAGCAGTGCTGCACTGTTAGGGCATCCTTTACAAGCCGTATTATGGCTGAAAGAGGATTTGAATGCTGCTGGAATTCAGCTCAAGCCGGGAGATTTGTTATCTTTAGGAACCATTACCCCTTTAACTCCGGTAAAGGAGGCAATGATGATTCGAGCGCGATATGAGGGTTTGGGGGAAGTATCAGTAACGTTTAAATAATTTAGTCTTCAGTTTAAACAGCCGTTTTCATCCATGCAGACAGAGCTAAACAGCCCCAACCGATTAAAAAAGCTACACCGCCCAAAGGGGTAATGGCTCCCAGGCTCTTGATTCCAGTGACACTGAGGGCATATAGGCTACCGGAAAACAGGAGAATCCCGGCGACAAATGCCCATCCGGCTGTCACCATCCAGGTATTTCCAGAAGGAATAAAACTCAGCAATAGGGCAACTAGGATAATGCCAAGAGCGTGATACATTTGGTACTTACTGGCAGTTTCAAAGATTTCCAGGGAGCGATCGCTCAGTTGATCTTTGAGTGCATGGGAGGCAAAAGCGCCGGCAGCAACGGCGATCGCTGCGAATAGCGATCCTAACGTGAGAAACACTTGACTCATTTTCCTCATCTCCTTTGCCTTTGTTCTGGTCGCGATCGTAACACACAAAACACCATGAAAATTATTAAACGTGAACAACTACTCAGTTTTCCAGATATTGAACAACAGTCCTTCTATCAACAAAGCAAACAACAAGTTCAAGAGGCGATTCAACAAGTAGAATGGCCAGAAAACAGTGGTCAACTCACTATCTATCCAGAAAGTGGCAAAAAACGAGGGCAAGGTAATGGAGTTAAACCCATTAAGTTTAAGTTTATTGAATACCTAAAAGCTCAGAATTGGCAGATTGAATACGAAATCAGCCCAGAACTGGGTAAAGTAGATGCTGTTTTCAGTCAAGCCGGACAAGCTATAGCTGTAGAATGGGAAACCGGCAACATTTCTTCAAGCCACCGATCAATTAATAAAATTGTCTTAGGAATTCAGAAGCGTTCTATTATAGCTGGTTTTGTTGTTGTGCCTTGCCGCAATTTAGCCCAATATTTAACTGACCGCATTGGCAACTTTGAAGAACTCGAACCGTATTTTGATTTTTGGCGCAATTGTGGAGCATGTTATCAAGGGAGTTTACTTATTTTTGGAGTCGAACACGATCGAACCAGCTACGAAGTCCCCAGAATCCCTAAAGGAACCGATGGACGCGCTAAAGCTTAACTTTCGACATAATCTCTATTGTCATGATAGCATAAATTCCGCTCAGTCAATCTTTCAACAATAACATCACAATTTTCAATTTCCATCCCTATCCAATTACGTCCCGTTACTTCACAAACAGCATAGGTTGTCCCACTTCCACCAAACGGATCGATAATGAGATTTCCGGGTAAGCTAGACATTTGTATTACCCGTTCCAACAGCTTAGTTGATAACTGATTTGTCTTTCTCTTGGGACTCTTAAATTTCCAATGACGCACCGGAGGAATATCATTCCAAACATCCGTTAAATTCACGCCTAGAGGATTCATAAATTTACGATGTCCCCCATAGTCTTTAATTTCTTTACCACAATGGCGACAGGTTTCTATTGGCGTTCTAATTTTCTGAAAGACATTGGGTTTACCTTTAGAATAATACAGCAAACTATAATGGCTGGGATATAATCGACCAGGAATGGGCATACTGGATTTAACATTTACGGAAATCCAATGGCGGAAATCCAACCCATTTTGCATCAAAGTATTACCTAAAATAATATTCCACTTCGGTAAGTTATATAGAAAAAAGCTTCCTCCTGGCTTAAGAACTCTACAACATTCTTTGATCCAGGAAAAACACCAAGATAAATACTCATCATCAGAGCGTAAATCATTAGATTTCTGACCATATTTTTTGCCTAGATTGAACGGAGGATCGGCAAAAACAACATCAGCCACTCGATCTTCAATATTTTCCAAAATACTCAAGCAGTCTTGCTCAAACAAAATACCTAGACTAGACTCAAAACAGGATTTCACCTCAAAATCAGGCTTAAAAAATAATTGATATTCAAAATTTTGATTTGGATTCAAGTCTAGAGCAAGTTGTTTCATAATCACTCAGTGTAGCGTCTTTATTATAGTTTAATGGAGTTCAGTTTTTTGTCAACTTAGGGCAGATCGGTAAATTATCTTAAGCTTAGAGGAAAAAAGCGAAACTTAGGGTACTCTGAAAGTTAGCTTTATCTATGCTTACTAGCTATGGTTAATGATATCAATTGGAAAAAATTACAAAATGGCTCAGATATTCGAGGGGTGGCACTTCCCTCGATCCCCGATGAGCCGGTTAATTTAACGCCGGACGTTTGCCGTAAAATTGGTCAAAGTTTTTGCACTTGGCTCAGTCAAACTTTAGAAAAACCGATTACAGAATTAACTCTAGGGTTGGGACGCGATAGCCGTATTTCTGGGCCAGAATTGATCGATGCGATGATGGAAGCGATCGCCGCCCTGGGTGCAACAGTGTATGATTTCGGACTGGCTTCGACCCCTGCCCTATTCATGAGTACGGTAACCCCTGGGTTTATGTGCGATGGGTCAATCATGTTGACAGCTAGCCATCTCCCCTCAAATCGCAACGGGTGTAAATTTTTTACGGCTAAAGGGGGATTAGAAAAACAAAATATCAGTCAGATTCTGAGCATTGCCTCCGAAACCCACTTTACACCCGTACCTACCCCCGGAATCATTACCTCCAAAGACTTTATGAGCGTCTATGCCGGTCAACTGGTGCAAAAAATCCGGGAAGGCACGAACCATCCCACCAATTTTGAGCAACCTCTGAAAGGTCTCAAAATTGTCGTTGATGCCGGTAATGGTGCAGGGGGATTTTATGTCAGTCAAGTCTTGCAACCCTTGGGTGCAGACACCACAGGGAGTCAATTTCTTGACCCAGATGGCCATTTCCCTAACCATGTACCGAACCCCGAAAATGGCAAAGCAATGGATGCTATCTGTAAAGCGGTCACGGAGAATCAAGCGGATTTGGGGATTATCTTTGATACTGATGTAGATCGCGGGGGAGCCGTAGATGGGACGGGTAAAGAACTGAACCGCAACCGTCTCATTGCCCTCATTTCTGCTATTGTGTTGCGGGAACATCCCGGATCGACTATAGTTACGGACTCCATTACCTCTGATGGTTTAGCGAAGTTCATTACCGAAGACCTCAAGGGAACTCATCATCGGTTTAAGCGTGGGTATAAAAATGTGATCAATGAAGCCCAACGATTAAACGCAGAAGGTCAGGAATCTTGGTTAGCTATTGAAACCTCCGGTCATGCAGCAATGAAAGAAAACTATTTTCTTGATGATGGAGCTTACTTAGTCAGTAAACTGGCGATCGAATTGGCAAAAGCGAAATTAGAAGGGCGATCGCTCAATGATTTAATCACTAACCTCAAAGAACCTGTCGAAAGCCAGGAATTCCGTATTAAACTTGCCCTGGATGACTTCAAACCCTATGGTAATCAGGTGATTGAAGCCTTGCAAACCTTTGCTAACGCTCAACCGAACTGGAGTGTAGTTCCCAATAACTATGAAGGCGTGCGAGTTTCCTGCACTGCTCCAGAAGAAGATGGATGGTTTCTCTTGCGTTTGTCCCTCCACGATCCGGTGATTCCCCTGAATATTGAATCCAATGTTAGCGGTGGTGTGGTCAAAATTGCCCGTAAACTACTCGCATTTTTCCAATCCTTTGATGCCCTAGATCTTTCAACGATGAAGTAATATCATATTTGGCTAATTCATTATAAAAGTCATTGCGAATTGACATACATCTGTAGGGGCGAAAAATTTTTCACTCCTACTGCTGCGCGATCGCGATTACAACCCTGTGGACTGGGAGCATTTGCTTGCAGAAATTGAGGATATGGGAAAAAGCGAACGTCGTAGCGTCAAGAGCAATTTGACGGTTGTACTCATACATCTTTTAAAATGGGAGTTTCAGTCCCAATTTCGCACAGGCAGTTGGGCAGAAAGCATCACCCAAAATCGCACCCGCATTCTCTACGCTTTGGAAGATTCGCCCAGCTTGAAAAATTATAGCGCTTTGCGCTAGGGAATAGGGTTGTGGTATATGGCTTTAAGGATTCAATACTGTCCCTCATAGCAGCGCAAAGCGCTGTATCTCCCAGAAGTACTGCAAACGGCTTATTCACGGGCACGACAGGAAGCGAGTGACGAGACACAATTGCCTTTGAGTATTTTTCCCGTGGACTGTCCTTATGCGATTGAACAAGTGTTAGATGATAAGTTTTGGCCGGATGACAACGATCTCCGTCAATCTCCAAGCGCCGATTAAATAACTCTAAACTTTTAACCACCCGAAAATATCGTTTACGGATAACGTCCATTCTTCTAAACCCGTCAACATTGGTAACGGTTCTGTATCCCCATGAGCGACTCGATAAATTTTGGGCAAACCCGATTGAAATACAGTAATCGATTGGGTTTTAGGATCAATGAGCCAACCCAATTCTGTGCTATTTTGGAGACAAAACAGAATTTTTTCCATCACTAATGCCATCGGTTGATCCGGTGACAAAATCTCAACGATCCAATCCGGATGGCGATCGAAATGATTGGCCATTTCTCCCTCCTCATCTCTGGGCAAATTTTCCCAACGAATCACGGCGATATCCGGCACAATAGAACGCCCAGCAAATGTACATCTCAACTCTGTCAAAGCATAAGCTAACTTATTAGGTTTCGCCTGTTGATTAATTGCAGAGGCAAGTTCAACCTGTAAAATACTATGTTTTCCTTGTGGCATCATTTTTTGACTCACTTCCCCATTGAAATATTCACTGGCAGGCTTGGTTTCTGGCTGTGCCAAAAACTCTTCTAAGCTAATAACTTTGCGTTTTTCTACTGTTGTAACCATGATGATCCCTCCGAGATGATCTAGATTGCTTCACTCCGCTTCGTGACCTTCGCAATGACTTATTTATAACTGATTAGCTGGACTTGATCTAAGGTAGGGCTGTTTCATTTTTAATTGTTAATTGTTAATTATTGAAACCATTCTACCGCCTCCTTAATTGCACCCTTAATATTGGATTGGGGTAAACCTAATTCCCGGACAGCTTTAGACGCATCATAGTACATGGAATGTTGGGACATCCGCACTCCATCCAGGGGAACCGAGGGCGATTTACCGAGAGGTGCGAGCAGGATTTCATCTATCCAAGCAACTGTCAGAGGAAGCCATAGGGGGACGGTTTGCGTGGGTGCAGGGATTCCGGTAATTTCTGCCAGATATTCGAGGAATGTTTTGAGCGTCAGGTTTTGATTTCCGAGGATATAGCGATCGCCCCTTTTCCCTTTGTCGAGTGCCAGAATATGACCCTCAGCCACATCTCGCACATCGATAAAATTCAATCCCGTATCCACATAAGCCGGCATTTTCCCACGCAGAAAACGGACCATAATATCCCCAGTGGGGGTTGGTTTTCGATCCCAGGGGCCGATAGGCGTACTGGGATTAACAATCACAATATCTTGCCCCAGTTTAACGGCTTTGTGGGCTTCCTGTTCCGCCAGATATTTAGATTTTTTATACTCTCCAATCAGTTCATTCAAGGGACTTTGGTGGGTTTCGTCTACAGGTTTTTGCCCATTTCCCACGCCAATAGCAGCCACAGAACTGGTATAAACCGTGCGCTCAATTCCTACCTCACGAGCGGCCGCCAGTATCTTTTGCGTCCCCACCACATTATCGTAATAGAGTGCTTTAGCATCCCTTTGCCATAGGGAATAATGCGCTCCACAATGAAACAAGACCTGACATCCAGCCATTTGCTGACTTAAATTGGGGGCATGAAAATCGCCTACCACCCTTTCAATATTGAGTCCATCCAGATTATCCCAACTACTTTGGGGACGCACTAGGGCCCGAACGTGATAATTCTTGTCCAGGAGCGATCGCACCAAATTCGCCCCCACAAAACCCGTTCCCCCCGTCACAAATGCTTTCATCAAAAATCTCCCAATCCTCCTCAACTCCTTGTTGTTTGAGCCAAGCGATCGCCCCTTCCGGTCCATCCTGAGCTGCCCGCAGCAAGGCCCCCCAAGTCAGGACCCCCTTGTGATTGGGTTCAACCGCGATCGCCCCCTTAATCCGATTCCATAATACCCCCGTATCCGTCGCCAACAAGCGATTCATTTCTTCCCGGTTCTCGGAAGCCTCATAAATCTGCAACGCCTCATCCCAGCGCCCATCGATCATTCGAGTCAAGATCTGTTGACTCGGAGAAGCCCAAGATTGCCGAGCATTGTGGGCACTCAATTGGGTATGACGGTTAATCAACTCCCATTGACCTTGAATATCCACTGACCATCCCGGTAAATTCCATAAGCCATGCAACCGTTGCTTTGCCGGAGTCCATAAGCCACTTTTAGCCAACTGCATCGCCTCTGTATACTCAGAACCTTTCAACAACATCCGATCCAGAGAAACCGGTTGCAATTCCACGGGTGCAGGTAAAAATGTCCTCGGTTGCAGTTGATACATCTTAAACTGCGGTTCCAAACCCACCGTTTGATTCACCGTCAAAAACGGCTGTTTTGGCCACTTCGGATGCTTCGACCATACTGGCAACTCATGGGCAGGACTTGTCCAACTGGCAAACGAAGCAACATAAGTGGTTTTGGGATTGTAATAAATCGTCTGACCATAGAGAATCTCTTTTCCTTCCCGAGTAATAGTGCCCGTTAGATGCACCCACTGGGCCGACTCACCATTAACCAAAGCGCTATTACTCCACTTTAAACCCGTTAGTGGTAGGAATTCATTGGACGTTTCCATTGTTAAGTTCAAAGGCTTGAGGACAAAGCCCTCAGTTAGCGATTCGATCTCCAGTTGATTAATAAACTGATACATCGGTTTCTCCCGCTCAAACGGCTCCGGATCGCTAATCCGGCGATAAACCCTTAACTGATCGATATACCGACAAGGCGGCGATCCTGGGGCATCCGGTTGACACCCTTGGCGATGGGCAAAAATCGGTAGCATCATATCCTCATAGGGGCCCACCTTCATCTGCAAGGGATAGCCAGGAGTATAACCCGATTGAATCAGTTTTTCTTCAATTTCATCTAAGGTTTGTAGAGACCGACGATTCGTTTCTCCTAACTGAGTAGTTTTTGGTAAATATTGATTGACCCAAATCAGAGCATCTGGATTAACCATCAATTTTAAGGCCACCCAAACTCCAGCCATTACACTAGAGAATCCCAAGGTCAAAACGATCAGGCCAAAAAGGGCCTGTAGGGAAGAAGGCCGTCTAGGGTTAGTTTCAGAAAATACGCTTCCTGTATCCTCATTCATAGCTTTTCAGTGGGAATAAATCAGACCCTCTAATGATTTAGATTAACCTTGGGTAGAAGCAATCAACGCTTGTTCATAGCGCATACCTGCCTGTTCCCAAGTGTACTCCTGTTCAATCAAATCTCGGCCATTACGGGATAGTTTTTTTCTTAAAGCAGGATTTTCAAACAAACGACTAATATTCACCACATAATCTTCTAAGGTATTGGCTCGTAGGGCCCGCTGGGGAATCTCCGGCCCATCAACAGCCAAGCCCTCCAAACCGCGATCGCTCGCGACCACCGGAATACCAGCCGCCATCGCTTCCAGGGTCTTATTCTTAATCCCAAACCCAGTACGCATCGGAATCACACAAACCGTCGAGCGATGCAAATAGTCTACCATCGAAGGTACTCGCCCCGTCACCGTAATTCCCGGCCGCTCTTCTAAAGAACTCACCTCTGGAACCGGCCTAGCGCCAACCAACATTAGGGATGCATCCGGATAGCGATTTTGCACTTGAGGAAATACCTCTAAGCTCAAAAAACGAGCCGCATCAATATTAGCAATATTATCCATCGCTCCAATAAATACCAATTGATATCCCCCCGGATCTTCAGTACGCTTAGGAAACAGAGTTAGGTCTACACCATTTGCAATCACGCTAATTGTACTTTCAGGATTAATCTCCAGCAGCGTTCGTTTATCCTCAACTGTGGTGACTACAAGATGCCTAAACTTGCTCGTGTAGCGTTTTTCATACTGTCGAAGTAGAGGCAAATTAATTTTATCTCGCAGTTGATTTTCCGAAGTTTTAGTCTCCAACTGATTTTTGCAACTACCATAGACCGAGCTATGGATATTGACCACCGTACCGCAGGTCGATTTCCATTCCGGACGGATGTAGATTTCATTAACACTATGTTCGCAGGCGATCGCATCAAAGTCTCCCTCAGCTACCGCTCGATCGACCCATTGCTGCATAGCTTCTGAAAAGACAGCTCTCACATTAGGGGGAGTTCCCTGTTGAAAGAAGTCCTGCAAGCGTTTGAGTTTAGAGAACTTTCCAGGAGGTGGTTCTGAGGGACGAGGAAAGACCGCTAACTCCTTCACACACTCGCGCAAGGCTTCAATTTCTGCATCACTGACATCACTGGCACGTTGAGTCACTAGGGTGATAGAATGGTTGTAGCTCAAATATTTGAGTAAATTAAAAGTTCTCACCTGAGTTCCCCCCCGTGTTGGAGGATAGGGAAAGGTTACTGAGAGGATTAAAATTTTCATAAAAATTGAGAGACATTGAATCAGAGATAAGATATCTTTGCTATCTTATCTCTGATTGCATAGATCGCGCAGATTCCCAAAGGTGATTTTATCATTTGCCGAGATCAATACTTCTGGGTATAGCCTTAGCCCATTGACTATAGTTTTTATTTCACCCTATTTTTATGAACTCCAGTCACCCTAAAATTAGTGTTTGTATTCCTACATTTAACAGAGTTCAGCTTTTGACCTATGCGATTGAGAGTGTACTCGCACAAACTGAAATGGATTGGGAGTTAATTGTTTGTGATGATGGATCTCAGGATAAAACCCCTCAGATCATGGCTGGATATCAGCAACAGGATGATAGAATTTCCTATATTCGCCACGATCAAAATATTGGGAAAAGTAATAATATGCGGTCAGGTTTTTATGCAGCGAAGGGTGATTTTTTTGTTAAATTCGATGATGATGACCGATTAGGGAAAGATTTTTTAGCAGCGACTAGCAAAATCTTGATCGACCATCCAGAAATCGATTTTGTGGGAACCGATCATTGGATTATCGATCTGGATAATCAACGGAATCTAGAACAAACAGAAATTAATTCTCGTCGCTGGGGTAGAACTGAATTATTAGAAGGCCAGGTCAATAACTTACTGGAAACAGTTTTTGTTCAGCAAAGTTTTCAGGTTGGTGCAACCCTATTTCAGACTCAGGTACTCAAAGAGGTTGATTTTATGCGACCTCATTTACAAAATTGTGAAGATAATGATTTGTTTGTTCGGATAGCTCTGGCGGGTAAAAAGGGGTACTATTTACCCCAGAGATTAATGGAATATCGATTTCATCCAGAACAGCAAGGGATCGAGCGAGCGATTCCGTATTTACGAGATAAACTGAATTATTTATCGAGCTACCAGTTTGAAGATCGAAAGTTAGAAACGATTCGCCAACAACGGTTGCAAGAAACTCAACTGTTGTTAGGGTTGCGTCTGGTGGAAAAAAATCAAGTTACAGAAGGTCGAGAGTTGATTCAAAAAGGAAGATCTTGTTCACCGAAAAAAGCTTGGATTGGATTGGGACTGTCTCGGTTACCTCAACCGATGAGGGAAAAAGCATTTGAAGTGTTACGCCAATTTCGCTCATAACGGTTGAACTATCGATAGAACCCATTTGAGCTTTTTTGCCTTCTCTGCTATGCAGTACATCAAATGGCGGTTTTTAAAGATCGCCAGAATCGCTCACTGACTAGATTGAGTCTGTTGTTGACTTCCCTCATTCCTCGACGGAGAGGGCTTTGCGCTGTATGATATGTAGCACTCTGTCGTAGGAGGCGATCGCGCAATTGGGAATTGTGACTATTGTCGCTCGATTGAGACTCTTCTTATCAGCTTAGGCGTAAACCGGTATCATAGGAAGAACCGCGATCAGAGTGTTGAGTTAAATTACCAGAGCTGATGAATTATCTAGTTGCCGTATTGCGCGATCGCATTCAAGCTGAAGGAGTCTACTGTGCCTTAGAAAAAGGAGGCTTACCCACAAGCCAAGTTAACATCTTAGGTAAAGGTTACAAAAGTGCTGATGAGTTTGGCCTGATTAACCCCAACCAAGCCGCCCAAAAACAAGCCCGACTGATGGCGACTTGGTTAGTCCCCTTTGGATTTTTTGGTGGGGCTACCTTTAGCGTCATTTCTGGGCTGAATACCTTCGCCTGGGCTGGAGAAATCGGCAATCATGTTGTTGGTGGGATTTTAGGTGCTGCTTCTGGCGGGCTAGGAGCTTTATTTGTTGGTGGTGGTGTCGGTTTAATTAGCGGTAGTGGCGATGCTCTTCCCTATCGCAACCGCTTACAAGAAGGCAAGTATTTAATTGTGGTACAAGGCTCAAGTAATCTGATTGAGCAAGCGACTGTCATCATTCACACCTTTGAACCGGAAAGTCTTCAAGGCTATACGGCTCCCAATCCATCCTAAAACCTGAGAATGCTGAAAGTTATTGAAGCTATTGAAGCACAAGAGCTAATTGCAGAACTGGATATCTATCTCCAGGGATTTTATCCTGATGAAAGTAATTATTTAGATTCGGTGGATGTTCTCTCTCAAGAGAATGTCCATATGATGGGTGCTTTTGTGGATGGCAAATTGGTAGGAATTGGAGCCGTCAAAATCTTTGATGATTATGGGGAGATGAAACGCTTCTATGTCAAGCCAGAGTTCAGAGGTCAAGGGTTAGCTCGGATGCTCATGGGTGAAATGGAAAACCATCTGATTAATTTGGGAATTCGTGAGGCGAAGTTAGAAACCGGAATTTATCAAACCGAAGCGATTTCTTTATATCGAAAATTAGGATATGTGGACTGTCCACCTTTTGGTGACTATCAGCCCGATCCCTATTGTCTGTTTATGGGTAAGCAGTTGTTGTAATGCTCTTCGTAAATGAATAACATCAAATAAATCTTGTTCTGGTTTGGGATCGATCGGGAAATCAATGTCACTATTTTCGGTGTTTTTACCTTTGGCAACTGAACCTAATCCTCTAATATTAGTGGAGTGATATTGTTCAGCTAGTTTGATGATTTTAGAGTGTTTGTTTAATTGCTGTAAATTAAGGGCACCTCTATATCAAGGTGTCAAAAATGGCTAGATCCATCATATACAAAATTTGATTAGTGCGATCGCTGTTGGTGGCAGCGGCAACCACGGCAGAGGCGAACCGATGGGCGGCGCAATTAGAAGCTATGATAAAAGGTTTCCGTTGAAACGAATCGTACTCTTTCTGAAATGACCAGATCAAACCCTACAGCCAATATCCTGCAATACGAATCAACGATTTGGTCTACGGCTGACCTGTTGCGGGGCTGTGGCATCAAAGAATCAGAATGGCCGTCCTATATGATGCCGTTCTTTGCCCTAGTCATGATTGAGAGCCGTTTGCTGCGGATGTTTGATGAGTTAAAGGTGGAACTGGGGGAAGATACTCTCTTTGAGATTGAACCGGATGATTTGAGCGAGCTAATTCAAGATAAGGGACAAGGCTACAACGTCTATATTTTTGAGAAAAGCCAGACTTTAAAGGACATCTGCCAGAACGATAAAGCTTTTGATATTGACTTTGATGCCTATCTGAAAGGATTTGACGGGGAAACGAGAGATTTGTTGGGGGTGGATGCTTTTGAGGGGGAAAAGTACCTCGATATCAAAGGAGCGATCGCCACACTGAAAGGGAAGAAGGTGCTGTTTAGCTACGTCAAAGAGTGGAGTGGCATTGACCTAAAGCCGTTTAATAACTCAGATATTACCACCCTAGAAGAACATATCAAGCGCCGTTGGGCGGATATTTCTGCGGATACAGCAGGGGAACAGTACACCCCGGATGATGTGATCGCCCTGATTGCGGAGATTATCGCGTCAAAGATTGAGGACTCAGATCGCCTACTGAAAATCTATGACTGTACCTGCGGGGGTGGAAACCTGCTGTTTGGGGTGGAAGATCGGATTAAGGCAAAGGTAAACCGCCTCACTCAGACGTTTGGGCAAGACTGGAATGATCCCCTTTACGCCCTTGCCAAGATTGAAAGTCGGTTTCGGGTGGATTCTAAAATCGAGCATGGTAATACCCTGACGGATGACAAGTTTTTTGATGATGAGTTTGATGTGGCGATCGCCAATCCGCCCTATGGAGTGGACTGGAAGGGCTTTCAGAAGGATATCCGCAACGACAAGACCCAACGCTTTCAGTATTTGCCCTCGGTATCGGATGGGCAGTTGTTGTTTATGCAGCACCTGATCTCGAAGATGAATGAAACAGGTATGGGTGTTGTGGTTCACAATGGCTCGACGCTGTTTAGTGGGGATGCGGGGTCAGGGGAAAGCAATATCCGGAAGTGGATGCTAGATAATGACCTTGTGGAAGCGGTGATTCAGTTGCCGACGGATGAGTTTTTTAATACGGGCATTTATACTTATTTGTGGGTTCTGAATAAGCAGAAACCTGATGAACGAAAGGATCGGGTGATGTTGATTAATGCGAGTGAAAAGTTTAAGCCGTTGAAGAAAAATAAAGGCTCTAAGCGGAAAGAGGTGGATGAGGCCAACCGTTTAGAGATTGTGGCAACGTTGGCGCAGTGGGCAGATAACGACTATGCCAGGGTGTTTGATAAGGAGTTTTTCTATTTTAATAAGCAGGCGATTATGCTCACGAATGTGGATGAGCAGGGGAGAACGTTTGCCAGTCGCCTCAAGGAGAGTAAAAAAAGTTTGAAGCTAAACCCCATCAAGTTGGACAATGGAGAGCGATCGTTAACGGAATTTGAGATTATGGTTACTCCTGACTCGTTTGATGGGGATTTGGCGACCTATTTTGAGCAGGAGATTAAGCCGTTTATCAGTTCGTTGGACTATAAAGAACAGCCGTTGGTGGTGACGACGGAAAAGGAGCAATACAGCTTTGATAATGACCAAGAAACGCTGATTCAGGAGGCGTTGGGTAAGCGGGAAGCGTTGGGCTGTGGAAAAATTGTGGTGAAGTCGGCGTTTAAGAAAAAGACGAAAACGAAGCCCGAAAGTATTGTAATTACGGTGGAGTTAATGCCGGATACTCAGAAGGATTATGAGATTATTCCCTATCACCGTGACCCGGATGAGAATCGGGCGGCGATTGAAGCTTTTATGGCGAAGTACATCACGAAGCCGTTTGAGTATTTGGAAAATGTGGTGGGGGTGGAGATTAATTTTAATAAGGTGTTTTATCAGCCTGAGCAGTTGCGAAGTGTGGAGGAAATATTAGGTGAGATAGATGCTTTGAACGATGATTTGAAGGCATTAGAGGAGGGTCTAGCATTATGAAATTAAAATTTAGTCGATATGACCAGTACAAAGATAGTGGCATCGAGTGGATCGGCGAAATTCCTGAGCATTGGGAAGAAAAACGTATTAAAGACTTATCATTTCTCCAAAGTGGCATCAACATCACCTCACAGCAGATAGAAGATGAGGGTAAATATCCTGTATATGGTGGCAACGGAATACGTGGATACTTTTCAGGCTATACAAATGATGGAAATTATATTTTAATTGGTCGTCAGGGTGCGTTATGTGGAAATATAAACCACGCTTCAGGGAAATTCTGGGCTACTGAACATGCTGTAGTTGTTTATCACAATAAAAAAATTGATGTGAAATGGTATGGGGCAATGCTCCAAGTTATGAACCTCAATCAATACTCAATATCTGCGGCTCAACCTGGATTGGCAGTGGATAGAGTTAAGCGGCTCTTATTACCTGTTCCACCTTTACACGAACAAGAAGCGATCGCCCACTACCTCGACACCAAAACCGCCCAGATCGATCGCCAAATTGACCTGCTCACCCAAAAAGCCCAACGCTATGAGGAACTGAAGAGAGCGATCGTTAACGAAACCGTCACACGCGGTCTAGATAAGTCTGTGCCGATGAAAGATAGCGGCATTGAGTGGATAGGCGATATTCCTGAACATTGGAAACTTCAGCATTTAAAAAACGTTGTCAGCATAAAGATTACCGATGGCCCCCATGAAACTCCAACTTTTGTAGATCATGGTGTTCCTTTCATATCTGCTGAGGCGGTTCAGAATGGAGAGATAAATTTCGAGGCAAAGCGAGGCTATATTTCAGAAGAGACAGATAAAGTATATTCAGCAAAGTGTAAACCTAAAAAAGATGACATTTTTATTGTTAAATCTGGTTCTACCACTGGAAAGATTGGCTATGTATCGAGAGACATAAATTTTAATATCTGGTCGCCTTTAGCTTTAATCAGAGCCAGCAAACAAAATCATCCTAGATATTTATTTTATTTTCTATCTTCTATACATTTTCAACGACAGGTTCAAACCTATTGGTCACTTGGAACACAGCCTAATATTGGTATGAAAGTTTTAGAAAATCTATTCGTTCTAATTACCAATTTTGAAGATCAAAAAGCGATCGCCGACTACCTCGACACCAAAACCGCCCAAATAGACCAAATTATTCAAAACATCAACACCCAAGTCGAAAAGCTCCAAGAACTCCGTAAAACCCTAATCAATGATGTTGTCACAGGCAAAATAAAGGTGATTTAACCCATGAGTGAACTACACCTGCAAGATAAATTCCTCGTCCCGTTCATCAAAACCGAACTAGACTACCGGGAAGTCAAACCCAACACCGTTACCAACTCCCTGATCATTGAAGATGATCTACAAGAGTTTATCTCTAACACCACCCTCAACCAAAAGCCCTACGAAACCCTGCTGAGGAAATACAACGGCAACGCCCAAACCCTGCTCACCGACCTGCTCGAACTCATCCAAGAACGAATCGCCAGCAGTCGGAACATGGCGCTGTTTATCAACGCTAACAAATCCGTTACCCTACATGGCATTAAGCTCCATCTGTTCTACACCGATGACAGCGTGATTCACGATAGCGACCTATTCAAGCAAAATATCTTTTCCGTCATTCAAGAACTGCCCTATAAATACGACTATCAAGGCAAACAGATTTTTTCCTTCCGTCCTGACCTCAGCTTTTTTGTGAATGGCTTGTATCTGGGCTATAGCGAACTGAAAGCCAACTTTAGCAACCAAACCGCCAAGAAAAACGGACGGGGCAAAGTTTCCAAAGATTATTTTGAAGCCGTCAGAAAATATTACGAAATCTTCGATCAAAACCCTCATCTGAGCGAATCCGAAAAAGCCCACTACCGCAAAGACTTCCTCAAAATCTTTGAAAAAGCCATTCACATCACCACCACCGACATTGCCGAAACCTACATTATCCGCACCATTGACCAATTCTTTGACGAAGCCCTAGACACCTGTAAAAAAGGCAAATTCGATCGAGAGGACTACACCAAGAAAGTTCTACAAGACTTCAAACCCTATCCCCTGCTCAACCCTCACGCCGACAAAAAAGACAAACTGAAAGAACTTTTTAGCTACCACTACGGCAAAAGCTTCATTGAAAAAGAAATACTCTACTACAACTTCATCGAGCGGGAAGTTTGCACCATCAACGGTCGCAAAGAACTCAAAGACGAAAAAGGACAACTGATTTGCCCCCGTCCCAAACAAAAATTTGGCACAGATAAGATTCTGGCAAAAATTGACGAGTTTTTAGCACACGAACTCGAAGATGATTATTTCATTCACCAACTAGAGCAACAACTAGCCCAGGTTGCTCCAACCAAACGCGCCGAACTGATTGAAAAGCGTAAAGCCTACGCCAATAATAAAAACGTCTATTCCCTATTGCTGCAATACGCCGCCGGGTTTGGTAAATCCAATATTATTGGCTGGACAGGACTGCAACTGAAAGACCTGCGCCGCAATGGTACTTATGTTTACGATAAAGTTATGATTGTGGTCGATCGCCTCCAACTCCGCAGCCAGATTGATGCCAAAATGCGGAACATGAACATTGAAAAGTCCATGTTCCTAGAAGCCCACGACAAAAAGACCTTTCAAAAAGCCCTCACCTCGGATAAGCGCTTAGTCATCATCAACCTGCAAAAATTCCAAGACGTGCAAAAAATTCTCGATGCTGACACCCTCCAGAGACTGGCGGAACTCCGGATCGTCTTCCTCATTGATGAGATTCACCGCTCCAATAGTGGCAGCCAACACGAAGAAATGATCAATATCTTCGATGAGTTACAAACCCCTTTTGACGCAAACCGCCAATATAATCTCATCCGCACCAAGAAAAACCTACTCATCGGTTTCACTGCCACCCCAGACGATAACACCCTGGCACGCTTCGGAGAATTTAGCGGCTATGCCGAAAGCGAAAAACTGTGGGTTCCCTTCGACTCCTACACCATGAATGAAGCGATCAAAGATGGGTTTATCCTCAACCCCATCAAAAATATCGTTCCCGTTGCCTCAAAAATGCTGTTCGATCTTCCCCGCAACCCGCTAGAGGGTTTTGAGGAACCCAACTACAAAGACGTGGATAAAAAGCAAATCTACGAAGAACCGGAACGAATTGACGCAATTAGTAAATATATTGCAGATTTACTCGTTAAAGATGTCTATCGACAAATCAGAGGCACAGGCAAAGCCATGTTAGCGGTGTACTCCATCAAAGCCGCAATTCTCTACACAGAAGCCATTAAGCGACATTTCCAAACCTTTACCCAACAGCCCAAATACGCAAAATACGCCGATGCTCCGATCTATGTCGTCTATTCCAGCAGTCAAGACCAGCAAAGCGCTACTGGGTTAAATGATGGACTCAGCGAAGAAAAAGTCTTAGAAAACTTTGCCCTCAGAAAAAATGGCTTAATTATCGTCGTTGCCAAGTTGCAAACCGGATTTGATGAGCGGCGACTCCATACCCTATTCCTTGATAAAGAAATCAGAGGTATTGCCGCCATTCAAGCCATTTCACGGGTTGACCGCACAGCCAAATATAAAAACGACTGTAAGATCGTTGACTTCTCTTACAATAATGTCAACGTCCAAACGATCAAAGATGCCTTTGAGCATTTCTCTGATGTGGTGGTGAGTGACTTTGACCCGTTCAGCGATCGCCGGGTGCTAGAGATCCTCTTTTCAGAACTCAAAAAGTCTGGAGTATATAACCAGTTTTTTGACCTATTTCTTCACATCTTTAACGACAATGCCAAACGCAACGATCCAGAAAGCTATCTGGATTTAGAAAGCAACATTGAAAACCACATCTGGGCCGACCCTCAGCATACCGCCGATGCCAAAGCCAAAGCAGCGCAATACTTCACCCTCCTTAACCGTATTGAGTATGTGATCGCGATCGATGAAAAGTATAAGGAACCCAGCTTTTTAGCCTTCCTACACCTCTTCAATCGGCTCTATAATCAGCACCACCGTAGTGATGATATCAAAGACGCGATTGAAGTTTACTTTGACAATCAAATCGGTATTGTCGAAGTTGAAGCCCAAGAAAAGGAACCTAAGAAAAAACAAGAAACTAAAGTGGCCAAGGGTAAAGAACCGGCTCAAACTGTCTACCCATTTAATATCCTAGAAATTATTGAGTCCCGTAATGAGCAAGAGGATCTCAAAGCCGCACGCATTAAGGAATTTGAGACCAAGATTCGCGATTTCTTTCAATATGTCAGGGACTCTGAAGAGGGTAAACGCCTGATTATTAAAATTAATTCTGATGTATCTGAAGATGAAATTTATGAAGATTTTGCTAAGATTTATCGAAAGTACAAAGCCACTAAGCGGAAAACTGTAGGAGACTATTTCTTCAAAGAAATGGAAGATCTGGTGAACAAACTCTGTGATGACTTTGAGCATACGGTTAGTCACTCTAGAGCATTTTACTAAGCAGAGGAGCTGTTCCTCTATTTTAAAGGGTCTCATCTCTCATTCCCCATGACCGATCGCCAATAACCCATTCCCGGTTTAAAATAATAGATTGGACTCCCATTCGGTAACACTTGGATTTATGGCCTTTTCCTCTATCTTGCGAACCTTGCGGCGATCGCCTCTAACGCAAGAGTTGTTGACTAAACTCAAGGGCGAGAACCGCACTTTGGCACTGCAGGGAATTCCCCGGTTTCCCAAGGGGTTAATCGCGTCTGCCCTCTCCCAAGCCGAATCTCGCTCGCTGTTGTTGGTAGCGGCAACCATGGAAGAGGCGAACCGATGGACGGCGCAATTAGAAGCCATGGATTGGGATGCGGTTCTCTTTTATCCCACCACGGAAGCCTCGCCCTATGAATTCAGCCCTCCGGAACCGGAGATGGTTTGGGGACAGATGCAGGTGTTGGCAGAGTTGGTTTTGGGCGATCCAGAGCGTCAACGAGCAATCGTCTGTACGGAACGGGCGCTACAGCCCCATCTGCCGCCCCTGGAAGCATTTCAACCCTATGCTCTGCGATTGCAAAAGGGGGATATCTGGGAGAGTAAGGCTCTGGATCTGAAGTTAAGTCAACTGGGCTATGAGCGGGTGACTTCCGTGGAAACCGAGGGGCAATGGAGTCGCCGAGGAGACATTGTCGATATTTTCCCGGTAGCTTCCGAGTTGCCGGTGCGCCTGGAATGGTGGGCAACGGAGGGGGATGGGGATGCCCTGGAGAAGATTAAGGAACTCGATCCAGCCACGGGGCGATCGCTCGATCCGATCCCTGAAGTAATTTTAACCCCCACTGCATTCACGCCCATCCTTGAGGAAGCGCTTATAGATCTGGGGGTGGAAAACCTGCCCGAATTCTCCTCAGCCTATTTAGGGTTAGCCTTTGACGCTCCCGCTTCCCTGTTGGATTATTTACCGAAAAATACGCTGGTGGCGATCGATGAACCTAGCCAATGCGAGAGCCATAGCGACAATTGGGTGCAACATATCCAAGAGCAGTCTGAAACCCTGAGCGAGGTAGAAGGAGTGGGTAAAGTACCCCCCATTCACCGCTCGTTTGCCCAGTCCTTAATTCAAGTGCAAACCTATCCCTGTCTCCACTTATCCGAATTAGCGGAAAGCAATTCTGGGGCGCTCAATCTCTCCAGTCGCCCGGTTCCTGTCATGCCCCATCAGTTTGCCAAACTCGCGGAAACTCTGCGCGAAGAAAGTAAAAAACGGACGCTAATTTTCGTCATTTCTGCCCAACCCTCGCGATCGGTTTCCTTGCTGCAAGAACATGATTGTGCCGCTAAATTTATACCTAATCCCAAGGATTATCAGGCGATCGAGTCTCTGCAAGTTCACTATACCCCGATCGCCCTCAAATATTCTGGAGTTGCGGAACTCGAAGGCTTTGTGCTGCCGACGTTTCGGATCATGGTGGTGAGCGATCGCGAATTTTACGGGCAACATAGCCTCGCCACCCCTAGCTACATCCGCAAACGTCGCCGTGCTGCCTCCAAACAAGTCGATCCCAATACCCTAAAACCAGGGGATTATGTCGTTCACAAGAGTCATGGAGTTGGACGCTTTATCAAGTTAGAAAAGCTGACGGTGAATGACGAAACCCGGGAATATTTAGTCATTAAATATGAAGATGGTTTACTTCGTGTCGCCGCCGATCAAGTAGGATCTTTATCTCGATTTCGCTCTACTGACGGCAAGCGCCCCACTTTACATAAATTAGCAGGTAAAACCTGGGAAAAGACCAAAAATAAAGTCCGCAAAAACATTAAAAAATTGGCTGTAGACTTGCTCAAACTCTATGCAGCGCGATCGCAACAAGAAGGGTTTGCTTTTCCCTCCGATTCCGCTTGGCAAGAAGAGTTAGAAGACTCGTTTCCCTACCAACCCACCCCCGATCAACTGAAGGCAACTCAGGATATTAAGCGGGACATGGAATCGCCGCGCCCCATGGATCGATTGGTTTGTGGGGATGTGGGATTTGGGAAAACAGAAGTCGGAATTCGCGCCATTTTTAAGGCAGTGACGGCAGGGAAACAGGTGGCATTTTTGGCTCCGACAACAATTTTAACCCAGCAACATTATCACACGCTCAAAGAACGATTTGCCCCTTATCCCATTGAAGTGGGATTATTAAACCGATTTCGTACTCCTAGCGAACGGAAGGAGATTCAGCAACGGTTAGCCACGGGGGAATTGGATGTGGTGGTTGGTACTCAGGCGCTGTTGAGTAAAGAGGTGAAGTACCGAGATTTAGGCTTATTGGTGGTGGATGAGGAGCAACGGTTTGGAGTGAATCAGAAGGAGAAAATTAAAGCGCTCAAAACCCAGGTGGATGTCTTAACCCTCAGCGCTACACCGATTCCACGGACGCTCTATATGTCCCTGTCAGGGGTGCGAGAGATGAGTTTGATTACCACTCCACCGCCATCGCGTCGCCCGATTAAAACTCATTTGGCGGCGTATAATTTGGAGGCAGTCCGCACTGCCATTCGCCAAGAGTTGGATCGGGGAGGGCAAGTCTTTTATGTGGTTCCCAGGGTTGAGGGAATTGAGGAGATCAGTACCCGGATTCGGGAAACGGTTCCAGGGGTGCAATTGGCGATCGCCCATGGACAGATGGCGGAAACGGAACTCGAAGCAACGATGCTCAGTTTTAGTAATGGGGAAGCAGATGTGCTGGTTTGTACCACTATCATTGAGTCGGGTTTGGATATTCCCCGCGTCAATACGATCTTAATTGAAGATGCCCAGAAGTTCGGATTGTCGCAATTATATCAGTTACGAGGGCGCGTCGGTCGAGCAGGAATTCAAGCCCATGCCTGGCTCTTTTATCCGGATCGCCGAGTATTACCGGAACCGGCTCAAAAACGGTTGCGGGCAATCCAGGAGTTTACCCAGTTAGGTTCTGGGTATCAGTTGGCAATGCGCGATATGGAAATTCGCGGAGTCGGCAATCTATTAGGTGCGGAACAGTCCGGACAGATGACTACCATTGGTTTTGAATTATACATGGAAATGTTACAGGAGTCGATTCAAGAAGTCCAGGGGCAAGAGATTCCCAAAGTTGAGGATACCAGTATCGATCTGCCGATTACCGCGTTTATTCCCGCCGATTATATCCCGGATATGGATCAGAAAATGCGAGCCTATCGCTCCGTAGCGGCGGCAAGTTGTGGTGATGAATTACGCTTAATCGAGAGGGAATGGGGCGATCGCTACGGAAGTATTCCCCAACCGGCTCAACAACTCATCCAGGTGATGGAACTCAAACAACTGGCAAAATCCCTCGGCTTTTCGCGCATTAAACCCGACGGAAAACAGCATGTTGTTTTAGAAACACCCATGGAAGAACCCGCTTGGAATCTATTAAAAGAAAAACTCGATCGCGCCAGCGATGCGGAGCATTATCGCCGCTTCCATGCTCGCTTTGTCTATACGCCTAAAAAAGTCACCGTACGAGGCTTAGGCGTATTCAAACCCAATCAACAACTGGATCAATTAATTAACTGGTTTTGCCAGATGCAAGCAGTCTTAACCCTGAATAATGAATAATTTTATCAATGAATTCTTTGTACAACTAACAGTTATGCCGAATTAGTCCCCGATCTAATGTTTGAAGTGAAGTCGAGAACCAATAAAATCAACAAATTGCTCTCTGGATGGAAATTTCTCGTAGTAGAAATCTGGGTCTCGGAATTTGATTAAATGGAGCCGATCGCATTCTGACTGAGTATGTTATACTACGGAGTGATTTCTACTTAAGCGTGCATCTTTGTTTTTTGCTTTAAGAGATCGTTTCTGCTTCTGAACCCATTGATAAAAAGCCTAAATTGAAGTACCAATCGACAAAAGTTTTTGATGGATTTTCTACTTGCTTTCGACAGTGGCGATCGCAGGGATCACATTGTCATTTTTTACACGGTTATAGCGTCTCGTTTAAAGTTTGGTTTGAAGGAGAGCTAGATTGTCATTGTTGGGTGTGGGATTTTGGCGGGATGAAAAGATCCAGGACTCAAATTGATGGCATGAATCCCAAAGCATGGATGGAATATATGTTCGATCATACGGTGATTGTAGCAGAAGATGACCCCTATTTACCGAGTTTTTATCAACTACAAGAACAGGGGGTGATTCAGCTTCGAGTGCTTCAAGCAGTCAGTGCGGAAAAGTTTGCTGAGTTGGTGTTGACTAAGCTCAATGCATTTGTGCAGACGGAAAGCGAAGGTAGAGTAAGAGTTAAGCGTGTTGAGTTTCGGGAACATGAACGAAATTCTGCTGTAGTGGAAAGCAATTAATGATTAATAATTACGGTGAATATCTATGGTGGTGTATTCGTAAGTTTCCCTTTCCATGGCTAAATTCTAAGCACCGGGAGGCGATCGCCTTGCAATTATATCTTAGTAGGATGCAGCCATTTATGAAATAAACGAGTTAATCTCGGCATAACAACATAAGCCAATAAAACAACGACTAATCCGGTCATAATGGCTTGGCGGAGGAGAAAGTGCAGGGCAGATAAATGAGGGGTAATCAGATAACCCAAGATTGATGAACAAACAAAAACTCCCAGCCAAGTAACTAAGACTGTTTTATACTTTGGAGGAGGAGAAGAGATGGTATTGGGGAGAGAAACCAGCGCTTCTAATCCAGTGAGAATCTGTACATCTTCTTGCTTTTCAGTCAGGGGTTGAGCGCGTTCAATCCATTCTTTTCGCTCTGGCGATCGCAGCCAGTGACAGAGATTGTGATAGCGATCGAAACGGAGAATAATCACATATTCCTTTCTCGAACCTGATTGAGGTCTGAGAATAGTTACCCCCTGATGACCCTCAAATTCTCTGGCCACTTCAGAAACACCTTGCAACCACTCTTCATACCCAGATTCGCGACCTGGGCGAATATAATGGGAAATGACGGCAGTCACTTGTTGATTTTGGTTATTTGGGTCATTCATATTCATTAAGTCCAGGACTACAGCCAGAAGAGTATCAATCATAGAGCTGGTAGTAGGAGAAAAATTAGAAATAAAAGACTTCAAATCTATCCTGGGTAATAGCTCTAAATAAAGTCACTTTTGCCCCTCGATACAAGGGTTTCATTTCCCTGAATCTTGTCTCTTTTTCTGAGCGCCCATAAGGGCCACTTCCCCGTAGAAGAATAACTGTTTCATCTATAAAAACCAGGTTTTCTGGGTCTATATCTCTAATTTTCTCCCAATACTCCACTCTCAATTTTTGCACCCTTTCCGTCTCTGCTTGAGTACCATACCTCGTTAGTATGCATTAGTATCAAGCATTTAAGGATTTGATGCTATCCTACCTTGCCCTGCTGCCTTGTAGAAATCCCTGCCAGCGCCGCCAGGTTCCTCGTACATAATGCCACTGTTGGTAGGTGTGGTAGGTAACGAATAGCAAAAAACCATAAGATGACCAAAAGTGGAGCGCACGCCCCAACTCTACCCGGTCTTCATTGGGGGAAAACAAATCTGGAACCACCAGCCCGAATAACTTTACACCATTGGATTGGAAAGAGTTGGAGAAGAAAAAACCAGTCAGGGGAACCCCCACCATCAAGATGTACAGGCTCAGGTGTAAAAGGGTCTTCTGCCACCATTTGGGAGTGGTTTTGGGAAAGCGCTTGGCATATTTTTTCCCCCACACACGAACTAAGGTGATAACACGCCAAGCTAAGAGAATCAGAGAGATAATTGCGATCGATTTATGAAAGTCGTAGAGTGCATTACGACCAGGGAGATCTCGTGGGAAACGGGCCATGATTGGCCCAGTGCAAAACAAAATAAGATAACAGCCCGCCATCCACCAATGCACACTCATTAAGTGTTGAAAAGCTGAAGTTTTTCGAGGTTTGTTTTGTTTTGTTGTCATGATCGCATTTCTTTTCGATTTTAATTTTTAATTGATCTTAGTAGCAACAGGCGCAAGCTAGACCTCCCCAAAATTGAGATAGACTACCCGGTTGATTCAAAGAGGATAACTTTAAGTTGGGTCGTTTTTGTGAGTGAATACCTGAAGTCCACCTCTGCTCAGATGCAGGAATAACACTGCTCCGAGAATCATTATGATATCCCCCAAAATATTTTACCGGAGACCAATCTGGACTAATGGGTAAGGGTGGAGGGGATAAGTTACTAAATTCTTCACTTCCATAAACGGGTTGACCATCGACAAGGGTTAACACGGATTCAAGATGTTTGATTCTCTCTTCGGGTACAGAGAAAAAGTCTTCTGATAGAACGGCTAAATCTGCCAATTGACCAGGCATAATTGCGCCTTTATTTCCTTCTTGATTGGAGAACCAAGCGGCAGCGGTGGTATATAACCTTAAAGCCTCCATGCGATCGAGGCGGTTGGCTTCAGAATAAAGGGTTGTGCCGCCAACAGTTTTGCCGGCTACTAGCCAATATAAACCGACCCAAGGATTATAACTGGCAACTCGCGTGCCGTCTGTTCCCCCGGATACTGGCACATCCATGGCCATGATTTTTTTAATGGGGGGGGTACGATTAGCAGCCTCCACGCCATATCGGTCAAGAAAGTATTCCCCTTGATACGCCATCCGGTGTTGAAAGGCAATACCACCGCCCAACGCTTTGACTCGCTCAATATTGCGATCGCTAATCGTCTCCGCATGATCTAAAATCCAGTGCATTCCATTAAAGGGAATTTCGCGGTTCACTCTCTCAAATATATTTAAAAATCGCGAGATTGATTGATTATAGGTGGCGTGGAGTCGGAACGGCCACTTATTAGCAGCCAGAAGTTGAATTACCTCTGTAAGTTCGGCTTCCATGTTGGGATTGAGATCGGGACGAGGTTCGGTAAAGTCTTCAAAATCTGCGGCCGAGAAGACTAACATTTCTCCTGCACCATTGAGGCGATAAAAATCGTCTCCTTGTCCCGGATTGGCAATGTTAATCCAGCGTTCAAAATCGGCTTTCTCTGCCCCTGGGTTTTGGGTAAATAGGTTATAAGCGACCCGAACGGTCATCAATCCTTCTTTGTGAAGGTGGTCAATGATTTGATAGTCATCGGGAAAATTTTGTCCTCCACCACCCGCATCAATAACGCTGGTAATCCCCAAACGGTTCATTTCCCGCATGTAGTGACGACTGGAGTTGATTTGATCGTCTAAACTTAATAGGGGCCCTTGAGCGATTGTTGCATAAAGAATGGCCGCATTGGGTTTGGCAATCAGCATTCCTGTCGGATTACCATTGCGATCTTTTTCAATGACTGAACCGGGAGGGGGTGTGGTATTGCGGTCTATCCCTAGAGCGCGTAATGCAGCCCCATTGAGCAGGGCACGATTGTATAGATTGAGAATAAATACGGGTACATCTCTCGATACCGCATTAACTTCTGCCAATGTCGGCATCCGGCGTTCGGCAAACTGAAATTCACTCCACCCACCAATTACCCGTACCCATTGAGGGGCAGGGGTTCTAGCGGCTTGTTCTTTGAGCATTCGCAGGGCATCCGCGAGGGAGGGCACACCATCCCAGCGCAGTTCCATGTTATAGTTTAACCCCCCCCGAATTAAGTGAGTATGACTATCATTTAAGCCGGGAATGACGGTGCGACGATTCAGATTAATGGTTTGGGTGCGATCGCCGCGATAAGCCATCACTTCCTTTTCCGTACCCACTGCCAGAAAACGGTTACCCTTAATTGCAACAGCTTCAGCAAAGGAGCGGCGATCGTTTTGGGTAGCAATCCGGGCATTATAAAGAATTAGATCGGCTTTTTGACTCGTATCAGTAGGGTTTTGTCCCCATGATTTCCCTTTATCTAATAGATACGTCGAAAATCCTGCGGCTAAAGCCCATTTAAAAAAATCCCGTCGGTGGAATTTGTGGTATTGATTCATAATGAGTTAGTCATACTGTTAGATGACAGGTCAAGTTTCTTGTACATCACATAGACATCAACAAAGCCTTGTGATGGATGTAAACACGCTTCCGGTAATGTCCCCACAATCTCGAAGCCCAGTTTCTGCCAGAGTCGAACAGCAACCGTATTTGTTGACACCACAAAGTTGTATTGCATCGCCCGAAATCCGAGTCTTACAGCTTCTGCCTCAGAATGTTTGAACAGAGCAGAAGCGATGCCCTTCCCACGAGCTGCTTCTGCTACAATATAGCCAGAATTACAAACATGAGAACCCGGTCCGGGTTGATTGACTTTTAGATAATAAGTTCCCTGTATTAACCCCTCTGAATTTTCTGCAACGCAGGTGACTACTGGCATTTCAACCCAAACTTTAAATGCCTCTTCTTCTGTAATATTAGTTGCAAAGCTGTAGGTCTCACCTGCACGAAATACAGGCTTGATAATTTGCCAAGTTGCTGGCCAGTCAGCTTGTTCTAGAGGTCGAATAATCATCACGCATCAAGGGGATCGTTTTCAGAGGTTATTTTAGGCTGACCTTTTAGGGTTAGGCAATCTCTTGTCCGTTACAATCCTTGGTGATTAGTGCTATATTGAATCAAATATTCAGGAGATTATTCGGAGCCAGATCAACAGCATGAAAAATCAAACGCCTAGTTTTCATCAAAAGTGCTATGAACTTTTAACAAAAATCCCCCAAGGTCAAGTTACAACCTATAAAGAAATTGCAAAAGCCCTCAATACTAAAGCCTATCGTGCCGTGGGAAATGCGATGGCTCGTAATGACAATCCGATTGTCATCCCTTGTCATAGAGTGGTCAAAAGCAATGGCGAAATTGGTAATTATCGCTTAGGAGTACCTCGTAAAAAGGAATTACTCCTCAACGAGGGCATTACGATCAAAAATAATCGGGTCGAAAATTTGAGTGAAGTCCTTTATCAATTTTAAACGAACTCAAACTATTTAGAACTTATTTTCGATCACTAATTCGCTCAACGGCAATTGTCCCGGTTTTGGCCAAGGTTCTTTAACTTTTTTGCCAATCGCAACCATTGGCCCCATAACATGGTCTGCGGGTAAATTAATCAGTTTTGCAACTTTCTCAATGTCAAAGCCAATCATCGGGCAAGAATCATAGCCCATTGCTTTAGCCGCTAACATCAAAGTTTGCATTGCCATACCAATGGAGCGTTGAGCCTCATCTCGCTGTAGCCATTCCCGTCCCTCATGAAACGGCCCCATCCAACCTACTAATAAATCAGCCACTTCTTTGGGGGCATTTTGCCAATAGCGTTCGGGGGCTTTCTGCCATGCGTTCATATCTGCTGTAAACAGAATTAGTAAAGAAGCATCCGTCATTTGTGCTTGATCGTTACCCAACTCTTTGCGGATTTTTTGACGTAATTCAGAATCTCGAAGAATTACAAAACGCCAATGTTGAATATTAAAACTCGTTGGAGCTTGAATCATAGCTTCCAGAAGTTTCCCCTCTTCTTCTGGAGTCAGTTTATGATTGGGATCGTAATTTTTAACTGAACGACGTTGATAAATCGCCTGTAAAGTATCCATTGAGTCAAACTCCTCTTGATGGGTTTAATGCTTCACGAATTCATCTATCAGAAAACTGGAATTATTGTTGAATCCATCTATTTTTGTGTTGCAAAATAGCTGGTCATTAAATTTCGATAGTTGGGAATATACTTGGAGAGTAAAGCACCCAAACCTTCAATATCATTGCGCCAGTCGCGATGGAGTTCGCAGGCGACACTAAACCAATTCATCATTTGTACCCCAGCTCCTTGCATCCGCAATAATGCTGCATCTCGCACATCTTTGCTAAATGTACCAGACGCATCAGTTACCGCAAAAACATCAAAGTCTTCTTCCAGGGCACTTAAAGCAGGAAAAGCCACACAAACATCTGTCACAACTCCCGCCATAATGAGTTGTTTACGACCGGTATCTTTGATGGCTTTCACAAAGTCTTCATTATCCCAAGCATTAATTTGACCGGGACGAGCAATATAAGGGGCATTGGGATGAAATTCTTTAATTTCGGGAACTAAAGGGCCATTGGGGCCATTTTCAAAACTGGTGGTTAGAATGGTTGGGAGATTAAAAAATTTAGCTAATTCGGCTAAAGCCAAAACGTTATTCTTAAATTCATTGGGTGAATAATCTTGGACTAATGAGATTAAACCCGCTTGATGATCGATGAGTAGAACGACGGCATCATCTTTAGATAGGCGTTTGTATTGATAAGAATCAGGCATGATTATTGATTACGGATTGAGACAACATAGCGGTGCTATCAAGCTAAATAACATTAGCTCGATTTTTACAAAGTAATGGGTCGTTAAGTGATTAATGAGGGTCTGCTACACAAGCAGATGAATTTTGTACCAGCCACCATCATCATAAAATGGTTCTCTAAAAAAGACAATATAGTATTTTAGAGACACATTGTCTCTATTTTGTTTACAATTCAGGGTCTAATGGATAAGTTTGAAAGTATACATGCATTCACACAAGTCGTTGAAGAAGGTAGCTTTGCTGCGGCGGCGAGAAAAATGCAGCTCTCGCGTTCAGCAGTGAATAAGCTGGTGATTGCTTTAGAGAAGTATTTGGGAGTGCCATTGCTCTACCGTACAACGCGTCAAGTTACACTGACTGATAATGGTCAAGCATTTTATGAACGCTGTCTTGATATTCTTCATCGCTTAGAAGAAGCAGAATTCAGTATTTCTGAGCAACAGACTGAACCGAAAGGAAATCTGAAAATCAATGCTCCGATGTCTTTTGGTCTCTCCTTTTTAAGTGCAAAAATAGCTGAATTTATGACTCAATATAAACAGGTTAAAATCCAATTGACGTTAGAAGACCGTTTTGTAGATCCGATCGCTGAAGGTTACGATCTGGTTATTCGCATTAGCTTACCTTTAAAATCTCCAAGTTTGATTGCTCACCCCATTACCACTATTCCTCGCGTCATTTGTGCAGCTCCTAGTTACCTAAATAACAGAGGGATTCCGACTGAGATTGAAGACTTAAAAAAACATTCTTGTATGCATTATGGATATTTGGCAACTGGGGAACGTTGGCCCTTCATTTATGAAGGAGAAGAAGGACTTATTTCTATTGATGGGGTCTTTTGTTCTAACAATGGAGAAGTTTTGCGAGATGCGGCTGTCAATGGATTGGGAATTGTAATGTTGCCCAACTTTATTGTCGAACAAGATTTAAGGAAAGGAAATTTACAAGTTCTCTTGTCGAACTATAAAGTTCCAGAATTGACGTTATATGTCGTGTATCCCATAAGTTCGAGCATTTCTAAGAAGGTTAAGCTATTTACTCAATTTATGCAACAGGCATTGGATGAGGTTAAATGTCAGGATTCAGAAACGGGAACTCTTAAGCCAAAATAGGTCACTACTAATTCCGTTGAACCGGTATTTCGTAATTCATGAATTTCTCCAACATTAATGGCAATGCAAGTGCCTGGAGAAAGGGCATACTCCTGGTTATCTACGGTAATAATCCCTGTGCCAGATTCAATAAAAAAAACTTCGCACATATCTTGATGGGCGTGACTATTCGCGACTTCTCCAGGGGGAAATTTGGCTTGGGAAAAGTTGGTTAAATGGGGTAAGTCCCCAATACGTAACATGACTTGTTTACGGATATTGGCATTATGCGAAACGCCTTCTTGAGGGATGTCGTTTAAGGTCGTGATTTTCATTAGGGAATCGGGAATAGGGAATGGGGAATAAACGCATTATGGTTCATCTAGAGGTTCAGACTCTAAGGATTTCGGTAAATTGCGGACGACCTCGGCTTGAAACCAAACTCTGAGAATCGTTTGTAACTGTACTCGACTAATATAGGGCCATCCTCCTTCGGTTTCCATGTCTCGCAGGAGGGTATACAAGGCTTGACGGTTATTGGGAAGGGAGTCTTGAAACCAGGTTTCTCGAATATAACGATGCATTTCTTCGAGACTGCGAAGAATAGCTAATAGGGTAACGGCATCCTTTTGATGTGTAGCAGCTAGGCTTTGTATCTGCTCTAGAGTGGCGTTGAGTTCCTGTTCCCAGGGTTGTAGAGTAGGGTCTAAATCCTTGTCCATCCGTGATTGAATTGTTTACCTATGTTAGGGTGATTGAATTATATTTTACTGTAACCGAAAACTGGCGATCGCCGCTATCCTATCGATTAAAAGTTGGACTGGAGGATTCGATCGATTTGTTGAAACAATTCGGACTCAGTCGAAGAGTTATCTAACAGGCGATCTCCTCGCTGGCATTTTTCAGCTAAGGGCATTTGAGAGTTGATCCTGATCTGCGCTTGTTCTAAAGTCAAGTGATTGCGGCGCATTAACCGTTCTATTTGTTGCGCTTCAGAACAGTAGACCACCCAAATCTCCTCAACTAGATCGGTCATCTGGGCTTCAAAGAGGAGGGGAATGGAGAAGACTAGGGTATCCTGGGGAGAGGATTGATTGAGGTCATAGTATAGGCGATCGCGCACATAAGGATGAATTTGCTCCTCTAACCATTGCCGCTCTACGGGGTTACTAAAGACAATTTCCCCTAACTGCTGACGATTTAATCCCCCTTCCGGTAACTCAATAGTCTTTCCATATCGTTGCACAATGCGCTGGAAAACCGGCGATTTCGGTTGCACCGCTTCTCGCGCATACCGATCTGCATCAAATACGGGTAAACCATAATGTTGTTCGAGATATCGAGTCACCGTACTTTTCCCGGTCGCAATTCCCCCCGTAATGCCAATTTGCGCTTGTTTTTGGCTCATCGTTGAGATCGTCCCTCTTATTTGTCATTTCAAATAAAAATGAAACAGATGGAACAAAGAAGGGGTTTCTAGTTCCCACTTTTAGCCTACTCCCGTTGCTCCTCTCGAACTATCGCTAACGATCGCCTCCTTAACCAAAACTGACCTTAGCTTATAATCAAACAGCTCTAAGAAAGGCAGGAAGGAGCGAAATTCTTTTCGCCCCTATTCACATTAAACGATTAATACGGCCATTTCCAGTTGACGATCTCTTCCTTATCAATGCCTTGTGCGCGGGCATATTGGAGGTTTTCGATAATGGCATTTTTCATCCGTTCTTTGACATAGGCAGCCGCAGAACCGAGTTTCGGCACGCGGTCAATCACGTCAATGACGAGGTTAAAGCGATCGACTTGGTTATTGATCGCTAATTCCAGAGGCGTGTTAATGTTGCCTTTTTCTTTGTAGCCGCGAACATGAATCCGGTCTTGATTAGCGCGGCGATACACCAGTTTGTGAATTAACCAAGGATAACCATGGAAGTTGAACATTACAGGTTTATCGACGGTGAAAAGGCTGTTAAAGTCGCGATCGCTTAAACCATGGGGATGTTCCCCTTCTGACATCAGTTTAAACAAATCAACAACATTAATAAAGCGTACTTTAAGATCCGGGAATTCATCGCGCAAAATAGCAGTTGCAGCCAAAGATTCCATTGTCGGAATATCCCCACAGCAAGCCATAATCACATCCGGCATATCCGGGTCTTTGCCACAGTCATCATTACTAGCCCATTCCCAGATCCCAATCCCTTTAGTGCAATGTTTAATTGCATCCTCCATATTGAGATATTGCAGGTGCATTTGTTTATCCGAGATGATCACATTGACATAGTCGGTGCTACGTAAACAGTGGTCAGAAACCGAGAGTAAGCAATTGGCATCAGGGGGGAAGTAAACGCGAACCACATCGGGACTTTTGTTGGTCACCAGGTCTACAAATCCGGGGTCTTGGTGGCTAAAACCGTTGTGGTCTTGTCGCCAAACGAGGGAAGAGAGGAGAATATTTAAGGAAGATACGGAGGCCCGCCAGGGAACTTCGTTGATACAGATATCTAACCATTTGGCATGTTGGTTAAACATCGAATCCACTACATGGGCAAAGGCTTCGTAAGTGTGGAAGAGTCCGTGACGACCGGTAAGTAAGTAGCCTTCTAACCATCCTTGCAGGGTATGTTCGCTGAGGATTTCCATAACCCGACCATCCGTAGAGAGTTCGCTACCGTCCAGGTCTTCGGGGAGGAAGTCAGCCATCCAGACTTTTTTGCTCACTTCGTAGACCGGATGGAGACGGTTAGAAGCCGTTTCATCGGGGCCGAAGAGCCGGAAATTATTTGGGTTGTCGCGCATAACTTCCCGCAGAAAGTAGCCGAGGAATTTGGTATTTTCCACTTCCACAGTGCCCGGTTTGGGGATTTCTACAGCAAAGTTGCGGAAGTCTGGCATTTTTAGATCTTTGCGGAGGATGCCACCGTTAGCACTCGGGTTCGCACTCATGCGGCGATCGCCTTTTGGAGCCAGTTCTTTTAATTCCGGAATCAGTTTGCCGTTCTCATCAAACAGTTCTTCCGGTTTATAGCCCTTCATCCACTCTTCCAACAAGCGGACATGCTCTGGGTTACTGTGCATTCCGCCCATGGGAACTTGGTGCGCCCTCCAAAAGCCTTCTACTTTGTGACCATTCACTTCTTTCGGCCCCGTCCAGCCTTTAGGAGTCCGCAGAATAATCATCGGCCAGCGGGGGCGTTTAGCTTCTCCTGTTCGACGAGCTTCTTCTTGAATTGCCCGAATGTGGTTAATACAAGTTTCCATCGTTCCGGCCATCTTTTGGTGCATAATAGCTGGGTCATCGCCTTCAACCACATAGGGGGTATACCCATAGCCGATAAACAAACTTTCAAGTTCCTCTGCACTGATGCGAGAGAGAACAGTTGGGTTGGCAATTTTATAGCCGTTCAGGTTAAGAATAGGCAGAACTGCCCCATCCCGGATCGGGTTCAGGAATTTGTTCGAGTGCCAAGCCGTCGCCAGGGGGCCGGTTTCCGCTTCTCCATCCCCAACCACCACAGCAGCGATCAGGTCGGGGTTATCATACACTGTTCCGTAGGCATGAGAAACACTATAGCCGAGTTCTCCCCCTTCGTGGATAGAACCGGGAGTTTCTGGGGTACAATGACTACCGATATGACCGGGGAACGAGAACTGCTTGAAAAATTTCTGCATCCCTTCTTCGTCTTCGCTTTTGTCTGGATAGACTTCAGAATAGGTTCCTTCCAGATAAACAGGGCCTAAAACGCCAGGCGCACCATGGCCGGGGCCGGCTAGGTAGATTGCATTGAGGTCATATTTGTTAATCAGCCGATTGAGGTGAACATAGCTAAAACTCAGGGCTGGAGACGCTCCCCAATGACCGAGGAGGCGGTATTTTATATGTTCGGGTTTAAGCGTTTCTTTGAGTAAGGGGTTGTCTCGCAGATAGATCATACCTACAGCAAGATAATTACAAGCCCGCCAGTAGGCATCAATTTTTTTCAACTCATCGGGGGAGAGTAAATTTTCCTGGGGACTGAGTCTTTCAGGTGAAGCTACCATAAATTCTAATCTATCTTAACGAAAGGGCTAAATACTTGAAGCTGTGTCAATTTTGAGCCGTTACTTTTCAGTTCCAAGCAATGCTTCTGAACTTCTGGTATCTTAAACTCCTTTGCAAGCAAAATGTCCCCAGAATCCAAAAATCTTAAGATTTCCTTTGGGTTCCCAGATTAGAATTTATCCCTCTTCTATCAACCCGCGATATAGAATTCTAATGATATTGCTTTTTGAAAAACTTTAAGGTAAGATTAAAAAATGTATGCTATCTTAATCTCCACATTCTAGAGTCAAGAAATCTACCTGAGAAATACTTGCTACTAAATGGGATTGCAAGTTAGCACTATCTTGTATGTTGCTCGCAGCAATGAATATAAAAAACACATTTTCTCCATTCAGTATTACCAGAGTCCTCACTTTTTTATTTCTCCTTTTTAGTTTGGTTAATCTCATGATCCAACTAGCAAAGTATGGATTTAACTATCGTCAAGAATGGATGGTTATTTTTAATATGGATCGGGAAATGAACTTTCCTACTCTATATACGGTACTCTTGCTGGCGTTCTGCTCATTTTTGTTTAAGCTCATCTTCCAACTGGAGAAGCGTGAAAAATTTCCATTTGCTTCTTACTGGAGAGTCTTGCATTTTATTTTTGCCTTTATGGCATTAGATGAAGGTTTACAGATTCACGAAATTATGATCGTCCCGGAAGTGGGCAAACATCTACCAGCTATCTTTTCTGCCGTTTGGGTGATTCCCTATGGAGTTCTCACTTTGGGATTAATCTATTATTTTTCTAAGTTTGTCAATCATTTACCAAGGCAAATTAAAAAGATGATGATCGCCGCAGGAAGTCTTTACGTGTTCGGCGTTTTAGGATTGGAAATGATGGGTAGTATCTGGATTAGAATTGCAGGAGGAATGCAAAATCTAGTCTATTCATTACTCGCTAGTACGGAAGAGATGCTGGAAGTAACGGGTTTAATCGTACTAATCCATGCCCTGCTAATTTACATTACAAAATACCATCGCCAGTCGATCGAAATTACTTTTGATATCCAAAGTCAACCATAGTCTACGAATCGGTCCTTGATAGACAAAGCCCCCCAGCCCCTTGTTAAGTGGATTTTCATAGAAAAATAATATTACAGGTCATCTTAAGGGAGACTTAACTTGATATTAATATCAAAAAATTAAGGAGTTTGGTAGTTTTAAACTAAGTCTCTCTTGCTAGAACATAATGGGAACAAGCATTTCATCTGTGACCCGTTTAATCTTATGAGCCTAACTTTATATTTTCTTAGACATGGAGAAACGACCTACAGTCAAGAGGGAGGTTATTGTGGTGTGCTCGATCCTGAGTTGACCGAAGATGGAGAAAAAATGGCTCAACAGTTTGCCCAAGCCTATGCAAAATTGGATTGGAGAGCAGCTTATGTGAGTCCGATGAAACGGACGATCGCCACAGCAACCCCCTTGTGCCAAATCCTGAAGCTAGAGATGGAACTGCGGGAGGGACTTAAGGAACTCAATTACGGACAATGGGAAGGAGAACAGCCCGCAACCGTAAACCAAACTTATCATGATGACTATGTTCGCTGGTTAACCGATCCAGGCTGGAATGCCCCCACAGGAGGTGAAAAGGGTATTGATGTTTCCCGACGCGCGTCTGTAGCGATCCAGGAAATTGAGGGTCGTTATTCCTCTGGTAATGTGCTGGTGGTCTCCCATAAAGCCACTATTCGCATTATGTTATGCCGGTTATTGGGGATTGATGTGGGACGATTTCGCGATCGCATTGCCATGCCAGTCGGTGGGGTGAGCATCGTGGAAATGCGCCCCCATGGCCCCTTGTTACACCAATTAGCCGATCGCTCCCATCTAGAAAGCGCGCTGCGATCGCGGCCTGGAACTTAGCATCCATTCTTTTTCTTTTACAATATTTAAGGTGAGTAGACTATGGCCCATTCTTTATACGTTAGTACAACAGAAGTCGCCAGTGGAAAAGCTCTTGTTTCCTTAGGGGTAATTGAATGCTTATCCCGGAAAACGAGCAATATTGGATTTTTTCGCCCCATCATTCGTAAACCCGAAGCGGGGGATATTGATGATGATATTAAACTGATTCTCACCCATTTTAGGCTGAAACAATCTCCAGAAGATGCCTTTGGCTTATACTTGCAGGAAGCGACAGATTTACTGAGTCATCATCATTTGGATGACCTCTTGGATCGGATTATTGAGCGATATAAACAATTAGAAAAGAAATATGATTTTGTGGTCTGTGAAGGTTCGGATTTCAAAGGCCAAGAAGCGGCTTTTGAATTCGATCTGAATGTAGAAATTGTCAAAAATTTAGGCTGTCCCGTCTTAATTGTGGGCAAGGCCAGCGATCGCACCCCAGAAGAAGCCATTAATTCTGTACAACTGCCCCTGGATGTGTATCGGGAAAAGGAATGCGATGTGGTTGGGGTAATTCTGAACTTAGCCCAACCGGATCGGGTGGATACGCTCAAAGCCAGTTTGGTGAAAGAATTGGATTTGCCCGAAAGCTTAGTTTCAGTGATTCCCTACGACCGTCGGCTCAGTAGTCCCCGGATGCGGGATGTTGTAGAACAACTGAATGCTGAAGTCCTATATGGACATAAACGGCTCAATAACCTAGCCAACAAGTACGTGGTAGCCGCGATGCAAGTGCAACATGCCCTTGAGCGTTTAAAGGAGGGTAATCTAGCCATAACTCCTGGCGATCGCTCGGATGTTATTCTCGGTGTTGTACAGGCCGATCAATCTGTAAATTACCCTAATTTAGCCGGTTTAGTTCTTTCCTGTGGTATTCAACCCCACCGAGTGATTGCCAAACTCCTGGATGGTTTACCCGATCCACCGCCTATTTTATGCGTCAAAAGCGATACCTATACGACGGCTTCAGCCATTCACGATCTACATATTTCCCTCACCTGTGGCGATCGCGAAAAAATCCATGTGGCGATAGAAACCTTCGATCGCTACGTTAACTTGCAAGAACTAGAAGAGCGTATTGAAGGCATAAAAATCAAGGGCATGACCCCGAAAATGTTTACCTACAACTTGGTACAACAGGCCAAAGCCCAAAAACGCCATATTGTTCTTCCAGAAGGCAACGATCCTCGGATATTGCAGGCGACGAGTGTCCTGTTATCCCAAGGTTTAGTGAATATTACTCTCTTAGGTAGCCTCTCAAGCCTTGAACAAACGCTGAAAAAACATAATATTCGCCTGGATTTAAACCAAGTCCAAATTATCAATCCTGCCATAAGTGAAAACTTCGATCGCTATGCCGAAACCCTCTATGAATGCCGCAAACATAAAAATCTTAGCCTTGATATGGCTAAAGACTTAATCATGGATGTCTCCTACTTTGGTACACTCATGGTCTATAGTGGGGATGCCGATGGCATGGTTTCTGGAGCCGTCCACACTACCCAACATACCATTCGCCCCGCGCTACAAATTATCAAAACTCAGCCAGAGTGTTCCATTGTTTCTTCAGTCTTTCTCATGTGTTTAGAAGACCGGGTATTGGTCTACGGAGATTGTGCCGTGAATCCGAACCCCACGGCCGAACAATTAGCAGAAATTGCCCTCTCTTCTGCGGATACTGCCAAACGATTTGGAATTGAACCCAGAGTTGCCTTACTCTCCTATTCCTCTGGAGAATCAGGTAAAGGAGAAGAAGTGGAAAAAGTGAGGAAAGCTACCCATTTAGCTCAACAAAAACGCCCCGATTTGAAAATCGAAGGGCCCATTCAATATGATGCCGCTGTCGATCCAGACGTGGGCGCTCAAAAAATCCCCGATTCTGAGGTTGCGGGACAAGCGACTGTTTTAGTTTTCCCCGATTTAAATACCGGGAACAATACTTATAAAGCCGTCCAACGGGAAACAGGAGCGATCGCCATTGGCCCCGTTTTACAAGGTTTGCGTAAACCCGTCAATGACCTCAGTCGCGGCTGTACAGTTACCGACATTATCAATACCGTCACCATTACTGCCATCCAAACCCAAACCATTTGTCCTCTGAATTCCCCAAGCCCATGAAAATCCTGGTTTTAAACGCGGGTTCCAGCTCCCAAAAAAGCTGTTTATATGACATTACCGGAGACCAACTCCCGGCCCATCCTCCCCATCCCCTGTGGGAAGCGACCATTGACTGGACAGTGGCCACGGACTATGGGGTAATGAAAGTCAAGGCGAATGGGATCGAGCAGGAAACCAACTTACCCAGTGATGCGAAGGAAGAGGCGATCTCTAAACTCCTGCAAACCCTGGTGAGCGGAGATACCCAAGTTTTAGAGAGCCTCTCGGAGATTAATGCTGTCGGTCATCGGGTGGTGCATGGGGGAACGGAATATTCCGAAGCTACCCGCATCACCCCAGAAGTCCAAGCCACTATTACCCAACTTATCCCCCTGGCACCATCGCACAATCCAGCCAATTTGCAGGGGATAGAAGCTGTGGAGAGGGTCTTACCCGACGTGCCCCAGGTGGCAGTATTTGACACTGCTTTTCACAGCCAGATGCCCCCAGAAGCGGCGGTATACCCTATTCCCTATGAGTGGTTTGAGCAAGGGGTGCGGCGCTATGGCTTCCATGGAACCAGTCACCGCTATTGTGCCCTACGTACGGCTGAGTTAATGGAAAAACCCCTAGAGTCGTTGAAGATGATTACCTGTCATTTGGGCAATGGCTGTTCCTTGGCTGCGGTGAAAGAGGGTATTAGTGTTAATACCACCATGGGGTTTACGCCTTTAGAGGGACTGATGATGGGAACCCGGAGCGGTTCGATCGATCCAGCGATCATCTTTTATCTAATGCGCGATCGCGGCTTTGATGTCAATAGCATTGACCGAATGCTGAATAAAGAATCCGGTTTCAAAGGGGTTTCCGGACTGTCGGCAGATCTGCGAACCATTCTACAAGCGATGAATGAGAAGAATGAACGGGCAGAATTGGCCTTCGATCTGTATATTCATCGCCTGCGGAGTGCGATCGGTGAAATGTTAGCCAGCTTGGGCGGATTAGATGTTCTGGTCTTTACCGCAGGTGTAGGCGAAAATTCAGTAGACGTGCGCCAAAGAGCCTGTGAAGGATTTGAGTTTTTGAGATTAACGTTAGATGTGGAGAAAAATGCGAACTCTCCCATGGATGTAGATATTGCGACTCCAGATTCTGCCGTGCGCATTTACGTGATTCATACGGAAGAAGATTGGGCGATCGCCCGTCAAACCTGGCAATGTTTGCGATAAACCCTTTGGCAGGAAAGACACCGGGTTTCTTGCGGCCATTATCTACACACAATGATATTTCTAAGATGGATAAGGAGGAAAATCAAAATGCCTCCTTATCCAGACCCGTTAATTAAACCACAGCAGTTTCATGTTGCGCGTGAAGGCGATCTTTTTTCAACGCTTCCGACAGACGGTTGAGGGCGTTGACATAAGCTTGAGCAGACGCGACTACAATATCCGTATTCGCTGCATGGCCGGAGTATACCCGGTCTTCATGTTGCACGCGGATGGTAACTTCACCGATCGCATCAATCCCCGCCGTCACCGACTGCACGGAGAACTCGATCAGCTTATTGGGCACATTAATCACCCGATTAATCGCCTTATAAATTGCATCCACCGGCCCCGTGCCGATCGCCGCATCGGTCAGTTCTTCCCCGTCTGGAGTCCGCACGGTTACCGTTGCCGTCGGTTGTGCGCGATCGCCACAGGAGACTTGCACCAACTCCAAACGGAAGAAGTCCGGCGCTTGTTGAATCTCATCATTCACGATCGCCTCGATATCCCAGTCGCTGATCTCCTTCTTCATAATTGCGAAATTGAGTATTTAACATATTCTTTGCGCCCGTGTTTGGCAGCGACCGCTTCGTGATTGTGGTAATCATTTACAAATTTGGCGGGATTGAGAATCTGAATCTCTCTAAATGGATGTAGGCTGAGTAAGTCTCGATCTCCTGTAATTAAATAGTCAGCTTGACCATTGACAGCTACTTCTAGAAATTTATTATCTTTGGCATCGCGACAAGCAACAATGGATTCTTCAATCGCAATCAGTTCGGATATTTCGATAAATTGAGCAACAAATTCCGAACGGGTTAATGCAGATACATATTTATCAAATTTTGGCCGCGTCAACACCTCCTGTAACTCTTCAATGGTAGGAATAGAAACTAGAAAAATCCCCAATTTTTCTATCAGACTGAAGGCTTGAGCGGGTACAGATGAGGGAATTAAAATACTGCTAACTAGAGTATTGGTATCAATGACAAATCTCAGTTTAGACATCTTCACTCAAGATTTCGTCTAAAACTTCTTGAGTTAGGCCATTTTCTTGTGCTTGCGATCGCATGTCGTCAATGATCTCGTCTAGCGATCGCTTTTTCATCATTTGTTTAAGCCATCCATTGACAATGATTTGTATCTTCTGACGTTCTATCAAGGAAAAACCTTGATAGACTTGAGCGATTTCTGAATCCACTTGGATGCTAATGCTTTCCATACTCTATCTCTGAATCTTGGGTTAGGGTTCTTTCATGATATAGCAGAGAATGAGTGAGTGCGATCGCCCCTCGATGCTTATGTATCACTGACAACACTAGACTTCCTGTGCTGGCGATCGCCTGAAAAACACCGATGGAGACACCTGGAAGAAATCCGCTAATTTTTCAATATGTTCCACCGTCAACTTTCGTTTACCATTAAGAACGTCAGAAATAATGGACTCCGTTTTGAAAATTGGGACTAAATCTTTTTGCTTCAAACCCAACTCATCAATCAGTGCTTTCAGTAACTCAACCCCATTTAAGTCGGGAATCAATACATACTTTTCTTCATACTCATGAACCAGAAGACCCAAGAGGTTCAGGTAATCTCGTTTGTCCGGTGTGAGTTCACCAGAATCTAGTAAAGTATCAATCACTTGTTGAGCAGCAAGTAGATCCTCCTCTGATTTAATGGGACGAGGTGGAAAGTCTTGCAGAAGGTCAATATAATTGCTAGATTGAGTTTTTAACATATGTTTAGCGCCCGTGTTTGGCGGCGACCCAATAACTGTAAACTTTACCCAATTTTTGGAGTATTAAAACAAAAGCTTACTCGTACCACTCATCATTTTTCCAATCATCTTTATCATACTCTGCATGAGTGAGAAGATGGCGGATAAAGACTTTTCGGTAAGTGTAATCAATCAAAGCTATTAAACGATACTTGTTACCACCAATATTAAACACCGTAAAGTTTCTTACTTGATCGGCAGATGAAAAAACTTCACGTAACTCGACAAAATTTTTCCATTTTGCAGTAGTAGCAAGCTTATACCAAAGAAGTAAGCTCGTTTTAGAGTCGGGATGTTTCTCCCAAAACTCTACAAGCCGAGAACGCGTGATGATGTGCATAAATATCTAACCCAGAAGATTCCATAATCAATCCCCATGTGATAAATAAATATATTGATCAGTCGATCTATCTTAGCAAATTGCGAAGTTTCTGCCAAGCTCCTCAAAGTTGATGAAGATTTGTTTATACCGGGTTTGTGGCTAGTTTTGACATTTAACGCTCTGCTATGGTATTATTAAAGGTTGGGATAATCAAACGATTATATACCAGTGATTTGAGGTTTTTACGCTACTTTTAAGGAAGTAATTAAGATCCGAACTATCACTATGTACTTAATTATAGTATCTGTCAGACTCTAAAATAGTAATATGCTCGGCCAATGCGTAAAAATTCTTACAATCCAGGATCTCAAATCCGTTACAGAGCGAATATAAGATTAGGTGAGCAGCAAGACCAAAAATTTAATGACTTAGCCAAGATAGAACAGTGTCGTATTGAAAAAGGTATTTTGGCTAAAGATCAAAAAACTCTCAGAGTTGTAGAACTTTTTGCTGGTGCAGGAGGAATGGGATTAGGGTTTTTAATGGCTGGAAATCCAAATAGTAGATATAGAATTCTATCTTCTGCTGAAATTAATCCTATTTACTTAAAAAGTTTAGAAGAAAACTATAGATATTTCAATAGTCATTTGTCTGACAATACGAAGGGACTTATACCTTCTGAATTTTCTCCTACAGATTTAATTCAAGATTTTCATCGTCAAAGAATAAAAAATATAGTTCAAGAAGCTGGAGGTATTGATGTTGTTATTGGAGGAACACCATGTCAGGGATTTTCTCCATCAAACAGAAGAGGATGGGATAGTAAAAAAGAACACAATAAGTTAGTTGAATGTTTTATAGATTTTTCAATTGCATTAGACCCTAAAGTGATTCTTTTAGAAAATGTACAAGGAATTCTTTGGACTCCTCGTTCAGTTATGTCAACAGATAACAGAATCACTGTAGTAGATTATGTTGAAAAAAAGTTAAGAAAATCAGGTTACTTGATCTTTCCTGCTGTTTTAGATGCTGCATGGTATGGTGTTCCGCAACATCGAAATCGTTTTTTCTTACTAGCATTACATAAAGATCTAGGGTATAATACCAATGACTTTGGAGAATGGGGGCCGTTTCCTTTACCGACACATGGCCCAATGGGAGAGTTTGAATATGTCACAGTTAGAGAGGCAATATCAGATTTACCTAGGATATCTAATGGAGAGTCTAGAATTCTTCAAAAATATCGAGACATTTCTGAAGGGCAGCTAAATCAGAATGTTTTTTTGAAAAAAATGCGTGAAATGTCACCGCCCGGTATTATAGAAGGTCACCTTGTATCTAGACAAGCTGATTATGTCATTGAGCGTTATCGTCATATTCCTCCAGGTGGTAACTGGAAGAATATTAGACATATGATGTCAAATTATAAAGATGTTGATAGAACGCACAGTAATATCTACAGACGACTTAAATGGGATGAACCTTCAGTGACAATAGGGAATTATAGAAAAAGTATGTTGGTGCATCCTGAGCAAAATCGAAATTTGTCATTAAGAGAAGCGACTCGCCTACAATCATTACCGGATTGGTTTACTTTTTGTGGTGGACTTGATACCGATAAAAAGTCTGGTTTAACTTATAAACAACAGCAACTAGCTAATGCGGTGAGTTTTCTAATGACATTAGAAATTGCTAAATACATTCTTAAACTTTGAACTATAAAATTTTTCAGTTAAATATCTGAAACAATAGCGAGGAACACACTGATGGCACAAATTAATAGGCAAGACGGTGATAATGTACTCAATCTTCGTGAATATTTATATGATGAAGAACATATTGCTTATTCTGATTTTGAGCAAATTCTCGAAACGTCATGTGAAATTTTTAGACGTTCATTAGAACCTAATACAGTTGGTTCGTGTAAAGGTCTGATTTATGGTCATATTCAAAGTGGAAAAACATCTGTCATCCTAACAACTATGGCCTTAGCTGCTGATAATGGATATAGTAACTTCATTGTGATGACCTCCAATTTAAATGATATTTATGAACAAACTCTTCACCGGATTAAAGGAGCATTAGATAGTTTTCAAGTGTTTGGAAAAAAGGAGTTTAGAAATGGGATTGAATTTAGTCATGGATTTCCAGTAGTTTTAGTTGCGTCTAAACATCAAGGAATTCTTGGAAGAGTATTACAAAGAACGGAAGAACTGAATTGGCATAACCAATCTGTTCTCATTATTGATGATGAGGCAGATCAAGCCAGCTTAGATACAAATATCAATAATCCATTAAGGCCAACAAGTCGTGTTAATCAAGCGATAATAAATCTGAGGAATCATTTACAATCTCATACATATCTGCAAACAACAGCCACTCCTCAATCACTCTTACTACAGGACGACCAAAGTGATTTCAGACCTGATTTTGTTGAAGTCACTATTCCAGGGAGAGGTTATGTGGGTGGCAATTACTTTTTTGATCGAGACAATTTTCAAGATTCAGAACATATTCGTACAGTACCTGAAATTGATGTTGATGGGCTAGTAACAAGGAATCAGATCCCTAGAACTGTTAAAGAATCTTTATTAGTTTTCTTCTTAGGAGCAGCTATATTAAGAATACAGGGAAATACCAAAAAGCATACGTATCTTCTGCATACTAGCTTTAGACAAAACGATCATCATTTTGCTTATGAATTGGTTGTGCAATTCAAAAATCAACTAACTAATCAATTAAGAGAGGTATCTAGAAACTCTATTGATTCTATCTCTACTGATCTCAGGCAAGATTTGCAAAATGCATATGATGATTTACAACAAACTTTTTCTTCTATTCCAACATTCACTATTCCAACATTCACTGATGTCATCAATGAAATAGCAAGACGTATTACTTCTACAGAAGTAATAGAAATCAATTCTAGTACTGGTGAAGGAGTCAGCCCAAATCCAGCCAGAAAACATATCCTATACATTGGTGGAACCAAAATAGGACGTGGAGTAACAGTTAAGAACTTACTGGTAACTTACTACGGACGAGATGCTCAACAACCACAGATGGATACTGTTTTACAACATGCCAGAATGTATGGCTATCGACAGAATGAATTGCCAGCTATCCGAATTTATCTTCCTACTCACTTAGCACAAAGGTTTCATGCAATTCATGCTAGTGATAATGCTGTTCGCGAACAATGCAGAGAAACTCATGAGCCTATTCAAGCTATTCCTCTACCAATCAGAGGGATGAGACCAACTCGACGCAATGTCTTAAACGAAAATACTGTCACTTTAGTAACGTATCAAGGAGGAAGGCAATACTTTCCTCATCTACCTATCTCTAATCCTGAAGTTCTAGGTAATCAAACTCAAGAACTTGATGAACTTTTATCTGAGTCCGAATATCCACGTTTGCAAAATCCTTACCCTGTCACAATTGATGATTTGTTAAGAATTTTAAGTTTTAAGTTTTCAGAACCTAACCAGAATGATTCTTGGAAAGATCACTTGATTAAAATGGCTCTAAATACACTTAAAGAAAATCCACAGTATCAAAATAGAGGTAATCTAGTGATTGTTAATCGAAATTCTAACTTGAAGAAAACTGAAACTCGCAGTTACAGGAAAATTGGTGCAGTTTTACCTGGAGGAGCAGGAGCTGTACCTTATGGTATTAATAGAAGATTTCCTGCATTATTAATGACTAGAGTTAATGGAGACATAGATCCTCAAGGTGGTTGGGATGGAGTCCCCTTTTGGATTCCTGTAGTTCGTTTTCCTGATGGTAATTATGCCTTTTCTGTAAATGAAAGCTAATTTTGATAGCCTATTATTCTACACAGTTTTATCGCCCCCTCCATAGATCTTTAGGTAAGGAGGAGATCCCAAACTCCCCCTTACCTAGAGCGTTAACTACACTACGGCAGTTTCGTGTTGGGCGTGGAGGCGTTCTTTTTTCAACGCTTCCGAGAGACGGTTGAGGGCGTTGACATAAGCTTGAGCAGACGCGACTACAATATCCGTATTCGCTGCATGGCCGGAGTATACCCGGTCTTCATGTTGCACGCGGATGGTAACTTCACCGATCGCATCTATTCCCGCTGTCACTGACTGTACCGAGAACTCAATCAACTTATTGGGCACATTAATCACCCGATTAATCGCCTTATAAATCGCATCCACCGGCCCGGTGCCGATCGCCGCATCCGTCAGCTCTGCCCCGTCTGGAGTCCGCACCGTTACCGTTGCTGTCGGTTGTGCGCGATCTCCACAGGAGACTTGCACCAACTCCAACCGGAAGAAGTCTGGTGCTTGTTGAATCTCATCATTCACGATCGCCTCGATATCCCAGTCGCTGATCTCCTTTTTCTTATCAGCTAATTCCTTAAAGCGCACAAACGCCTTATTTAAATCGGTGTCCGGCAACTCAAAGCCCAACTCTTGTAGACGGTTACCGAAGGCATGACGGCCCGAATGTTTACCCAATACAATCTGATTTTCACTCAAGCCAATGGACTCAGCATCCATAATTTCATAGGTGAGCTTATTCTTCAGAACCCCATCCTGGTGAATCCCCGACTCATGGGCAAAGGCATTCGCACCCACAATCGCCTTATTCGGCTGCACCAACATTCCCGTTAAATTCGACACCAATCTGGAAGTCTTATAAATTTGCTTCGTATCGATCTGGGTCAGAGGTTCCGTGGACTCCGGAGCGCGGCCAAAGAAGGGATTATAATACTGACGGCGCACATGCAGAGCCATCACCAACTCTTCCAGAGCCGCATTTCCTGCCCGTTCGCCAATGCCATTAATCGTACATTCGAGTTGCCGAGCGCCATTTTCTACGGCAGACAAGAAGTTCGCCACCGCCAAACCCAGATCGTTATGGCCGTGAACCGAAATAATCGCTTGGTCAATGTTCGGCACATTTTCCTTAATGCCGCGAATTAAACCGCCAAACTCCGCTGGAGTCGTATAGCCAACCGTATCGGGGATGTTAACCGTCGTTGCCCCAGCAGCGATCGCCGCCTCCAAAATCTGATACAAAAACTCCGGATCGGAACGTCCCGCATCTTCGGGGGAAAACTCCACATCATCCACAAACGACTTCGCATAAGCCACCATTTCCGGTGCGATTTTCAGCACCTCTTCCCGGCTCTTCTTCAACTTATATTGCAGATGGATATCCGAAGTGGCAATAAACGTATGAATCCGAGGTTTGGCCGCCGGTTTCACTGCCTCCCCTGCCGCCTTAATATCCTCGCGCGTTGCTCTGGCTAACCCGCAAATGGTTGGCCCCGTTTCGGTTCCCACCGTAGCGGCAATCTTCTGCACCGCATCAAAATCCCCCGGACTCGCAAACGGAAAACCAGCCTCAATCACATCTACTCCTAGACGGGCCAGTTGTTTCGCGATCGCCAGTTTTTCATCGCCATTCAGGGTTGCTCCTGGACATTGTTCGCCGTCGCGGAGAGTGGTATCAAAGATAATGATACGGTCGTGTTGAGGTTGCATATTCATACAAGCTATTCGACAAAAACAGGTTCATATTATTCTAACCCAGATTCTAGGCCTGAGTATATTGAAACGATCGCTTTTTTGACGTTAGAGAACTTAAAGTTTACTTTATAAGGTTCACCTATAGCCTTTCGAGAGTTAAAATATTGAGGAGAAAAATCTCTCTAGTGGTTTATTTTTATGGTTACTCTTACTGGATACGAGAACTTAATTCTCATTCACGATAGTGATAACTCGCAAGTGTATCGCGCTCGAAAAATTAGCGATCGCAAACCCGTCATCATCAAAGTTCTCAACCGAGACTATCCCACCTCAGAGCAGATTCGACGCTACAAACAAGAATATCAGCTTGTTAACCAGTTAGCATCTCCCAAGATCGTCAAAGCTTATAGCCTAGAAAAATGGCAAAGAAGCTTGGCGATGGTTTTAGAAGATTTTGGAGCAATTTCCCTAAAACAATGGCTGCAAGAGCGCTCAGGAGTTTCTTTAGAGGAATTTTTATGGCTGTCGATCGCCATTACCGAAATCTTGGGACAAATTCACGCAAAACATATTATTCACAAAGATATTAATCCCGCCAATATTGTGCTAAATACCGAGACCAAAGAAGTGAAAATCATTGATTTTGGTATATCCACCCAACTGAGTCGAGAAAATCCAACCCTAAAAAATCCTAACGTTTTAGAAGGAACCTTGGCTTATATTTCCCCGGAACAGACGGGTCGAATGAATCGCAGTTTAGACTATCACACGGATTTTTATTCCTTAGGAGTCACGTTTTACGAACTGTTAACCGGGAAATTGCCCTTTATTGTTGAAGATGCCTTGGAATTAATCCATTGTCATATTGCTAAAATGCCAATTTTAGCAGTCAGTTCAGAGAATAGACGACCAATTCCGCAAGTTTTGGCAGATATTGTCTTAAAATTGATGGCGAAGAATGCCGAAGAACGCTATCAAAGTGCCGAGGGATTGCGATCGGATTTAGAAGAATGTCGCCAGCAATTAGAAGCGAGCGGTAAGATTTCCCCCTTCCCCCTAGCTCAAAAAGATATTGCTGCTCGCTTTCAGATTCCTCAAAAGCTCTACGGACGCGAAGCAGAAACCGCGACTTTGCTCGAAGCGTTCGAGCGAGTAGCCGAGACGGGAAAAGTGGAACTGATGTTGGTAGCGGGTTACTCCGGTATCGGCAAATCATCCCTAGTCCAAGAACTCTACAAGCCCATCACTGCACATCGGGGCTATTTTATTGCCGGGAAATTCGATCAATTTCAGCGCAATATTCCCTATTCGGCGATCGTTGCTGCTTTTGGCTCCCTGGTGGAGCAATTATTGGGAGAAACTGAGGCTCGGTTGCAAGTCTGGCAAGAAAAAATCTTGAAGGCGCTGGGAAATAACGGACAAGTTATTATTGATGTGATTCCCGAAGTGGAACTGATTGTCGGCAAGCAACCGAGCGTTCCTACCTTAGGAGCCAACGAAGCCCAAAATCGCTTTAACCTGGTTTTCGGAAACTTTATCCACGTTTTCTGTGATAAAGAGCATCCTTTGACTCTCTTCCTCGACGACTTGCAATGGGCGGATTTGGCCACCTTGCAACTGATGGAGCGGATGTTGCTCGAAGGGCAAACAGAATATCTCTTGCTGTTAGGTGCTTATCGGGATAATGAAATTTCTGCCGGCCACCCTTTGGCAATATCCCTGGCCAAACTCCGGCAAAATAAGAGCGAGGAGATCGCACAGGTTACTTTAAACCCTTTGCCCCTCGACCAAATTGCTGCTTTAATCGGCGATACCCTCCAGCAAACGTCTCAAGCTGTTAGCGACTTAGCTCAGTTAACGCTAGAAAAAACTGGGGGAAATCCTTTCTTCGTCAATGAGTTTTTACAAGCATTGTATGACGAAGACTTGTTGCAATTCAACCGACAAGCGAGAAGTTGGCAATGGGATATGGCAGCGATCGCAGCGAGGGGCTTCACCGATAATGTCGTAGAATTGATGGTAGAGAAACTGCAAAAATTGACCCCATCCAGCCAAGAAATTTTAGCCCTAGCCGCTTGCTGCGGTGCAGAATTTGACCTAGAGCTTCTGACCTGGGTCTGCGAGATCTCGCCTCAAGAAACGTTCGAGCTACTTCAAATAGCTCTCGATCGCGGCTTCATCTTGCCTCTCTCAGAACTCGATGAAAACCTGTTGATTAAGTCCTATAAGTTCGGTCACGATCGCATCCAACAGGCAGCTTATGCACTGATTCCTGACCCTAAAAAAGAATCGCTTCACTACCACATCGGACGAACACTGCTCCAAAATATACCTCCAGAAGACAGAGAAGAGAACATTTTTGAGCTAGTCGGCCAATTCAATGATGCAACGGCTTTAATCACCGAGCAAAAAGAACGCGACGAACTTGCCGAACTCAATCTCGTAGCCTGCCGCAAAGCCAAGGATGCTAACGCCTATCAAGCGGCTAGCGAGTATGCCAACACGGGATTATTGTTGCTAAGTGAGACCGGTTGGCAGCGGCAATATGAAATGACTCTAGCATTCCACGAACTAGCAGCTCAATTGGCTTCGCTATGCGGCGATCTTGAGGCAATGGAAGCGTTTATTGAAATCGTGATTGCCAGAGCCAACAAAATACTAGAAAAGGTTAAGGTGTATCGGATTGCGATCGTCTCAAAAGTCTCTCAAAATAAACTTAAAGAAGCCATTACCATAGCCCGACAATTACTGCAACAGTTAGGGGTTACTTTTCCTGAAAATCCCACAGAGAATGATATTCAAAAGGCACTTACAGAAATTGGAGAAATAATTGGACGAAGAAAAACCGAAGACTTGGTTAACTTGCCAATCATGAGCGATCGGGAAAAGATCGCCATTATGGAGGTGATTAATAGCATTATATCAGCGGCTCATATTTCTTCTCCTCTCTTATTGCCATTACTGATTGCCTTATCAGTCAAGCTATCGATTCAATATGGAAATACATCGACTTCAGCTTATGCTTACGCCTACTATGGTGCGCTATCTTGTATTCGCCTCCAAGATGTCGATACAGGGGTAAAGTTGGGTCAGTTGGCACTACAGATCGTATCAAAACTGGATGAAAAGGTCATAACTGCTAAAGTCTTGTGCATAATCGTTTTTTCTGTACTACACCGCAAATTTCATACCAAACAAACCCTATCCCTAATGCAGGAAGCTTATGTATCGGCTAGTGAATTTGGCCAATTAGAAGATATTGGATATGCAGCTCACAATTTTTGTCTCAATGCTTTCTGGTGCGGTCAATCCCTTAATACCTTAAATCATGAAGCGAGCGCCTACTGTCTGACTTTGGCGCAACTAAATCAGTCGATAACCGCGAATTACTGTCGAATCCATTGGCAAACCATTTTGAATTTACTGGGGTTTGCGGAGAACCCAAGTATTTTGTCTGGAGAAGCTTTCCAAGAAGTAGAATTTGTACCTAGACTCATTTCTACCCATGACTTGCTTGGCTTGTTTATGCTCTATTTATACAAGCTGATGCTTTGCTACTTATTTGAGGAAATAGAATTAGCTCAAAGTACTGTTCATGAAGTAAAGCGTTATTTAATAGCTAGCTCTGGAACCGTTGGCGAACCGGCTTTTCTATTCTATGCTTCTTTAACCGCGATCGCTGCTTTGAATTCCGAATCCGAGGAGGAAAGATTAGAGGGACTCCAACAAGTTGAACAAAACCAAACAGAACTGCAACAGCAATGGGCGCATTATGCTCCCATGAACTACCAACATAAGGTGGATTTAGTAGAAGCAGAAAAATGCCGAATATTAGGGAAAAAAGCAGAGGCAATCGAGCTATACAACAAGGCTATATCTGGAGCCAAAGAAAACGAATACATCCAAGAAGAAGCTTTAGCCAACGAACTCGCTGCCAAATTTTATCTAGATTGGGGTCAGGCAATCGCTGCTCGCGCTCACATAATGGAGGCTCATTACTGCTACTCTCATTGGGGAGCAACAGCGAAGGTAAAGCACCTGGAACAGATGGAAGTAAGCTATGCTGATACGCTTTGGGGCGCTTCGACTCAAGTTAATCGCTTAAACCACCGCTATTCAACTTTATTCACTGCTTTACCCAAACAGGATTCTGGTTTTTCTGAGATTCAAACCCAAACATCTAGTGAAAAAAATCTGCATAAAACCTTGGATATAGAAACCGTATTTAAGGCGAATCAGATAATTTCTGGAGAGATTGTCTTAGATAAGTTGCTCGTCGAGTTAATGAAAATTATCCTCCAAAATGCTGGGGCACAAACGGGCTGTTTGATGATGGCCGATCGAGGAAGTTTAGTGATTCAAGCATCGGGAAATATTAACTCTGAAGAGATTAAAGTGCTTCAAGAGTTGCCTGTAGAAGAATCGACTTTAGTTTGCCATGCTATTGTCAATTATGTGGCGAGAACTCAAGAAAGTGTAGTCTTGAATGATGCCTCACATTCTGGAACGTTCACTCAGGATAGTTATATTCAAATCCATCAGCCTCAATCGATTCTTTGTGTGCCTCTGGTTAATCAAGGTCACTTAATCAGTATTGTTTATCTAGAAAATAACTTAACAATCGGGGCTTTCACAGATGAACGAGTTAATATAGTACAGGTGATTTCCGGACAGGCGGCGATCGCCCTAGAAAATGCGTATTTATACCGAAATCTAGAACAGAAAGTGGCAGAGCGAACAGCGGAACTGGCTTTAGCTAACGCGGAGATTAAAACCTTAAATGAACAATTAACCTCGGAAAACCTACGCTTGAGTTCCGAGTTGGATGTGGCGAAAAAGATTCAACAGATGGTATTGCCAAAAATCACGGAATTAGAACATATTGAAGATTTGGAAATCGCTGGCTATATGGAACCGGCTGATGAAGTAGGAGGCGATTATTACGATATCTTAAATGAAGGGGATCGGATCAAAATTAGTATTGGGGATGTGACGGGTCATGGTTTAGAAAGTGGGGTGTTAATGCTCATGGCTCAAACGGTAGTGCGAACGCTACAAAATATGCATGAAACCAATGCCATCCACTTTTTAGAAATTGTTAACCAAACCCTCTGCCAAAACTTAGAACGCATGAACTCGGATAAAAATATGAGTTTGGCAATTCTCAATTATCAAAAGGGTTTAATTAAACTGAGTGGACAACATGAAGAAATTATCGTGGTGCGAGCGAATGGAGAATTAGAGTTAATTGATACTCTAGATTTAGGGTTCCCGATGGGTCTAGATTGGCAGATCAGTGACTTTATCCATGAACAGGAATTAGTATTAAATCTAGATGATGTACTGATCTTATATACGGATGGAATTACGGAAGCAGAAAATGTAGACAACCAACAGTACGGACTAGAACGCTTAACTCAATTGGCACAACAACACGGTCAACATTCAGCTTATCAAATTCGCGATCGGATTATTGAGGATGTCCGAGAGTTCATTGGAGAACAGAAGGTCTTTGATGATATTACGTTGGTGGTCTTAAAGCAACGATAACTTTAGGTTGCCTATATTTCCTCAAAAATCTAGCAATCTCCCTATAGCGCTGCGCGCTAGGGAATACAGCGCTTCGCGCTGCTATGAGGTACATTGTTGATCGTAGATGTGAGTTGTCATTGCGACCGCAGGGAAGCAATCGCCAAGATTGGG
>DDLS01000139.1 GCA_002340255.1 Cyanobacteria bacterium UBA2566 | reverse complement strand
GTTTTATATCCGATAATATCCCCACATGAAGTTCCTTGAATGCCTCATAACTTCTAACATCTGAAAATAGATTTCTATAGAAATCGCAATATTTATCAATCACAGAGAGGGTCGGTTGAGCAGTTCTTGGTGCAATCATGGTTCTCATAAGGCTTTTAGCCTTTTTTCTTTATTATACTCTTCCCAGAGTGAAAGAAGAGGGATAATCCTAGAGCTTGCCTACCTTCGGCAGAAGACTTACCCGACTCTGACGATACTCCTGTGGATAACGAACTACAAGATTTAATTCCTGGCCTGCTCAAAGCCATGCTTGCACTCATCTGGCCAGAACGAATGGATTGGTTTTTTGGAGTCGATATGGGTATCTATCACGATCCTAAGAAACCCGCTATTGTCCCCGATGGCTTTCTGAGTATTGGAGGGCCTCGAATTATTGACTCAGATTTACGCCTCTCTTATGTCCTTTGGGAAGAACAAAAAGTGCCCACTCTGGTGTTAGAAGTAGTTTCACAAAAACGACGGAAAGAATATACACAAAAGAACGCAGAATATGCCGATTTGGGAATCTTATACTATGCGATTTATAACCCTTTACGAAAAAAGAAACCCCGGCTAGAAGTCTATACAATTGAAAGCAGAAGAATATCAGCTTCTCCCAGGAGAAGAACCCTTCTGGTTGCCAGAACTTAATTTAGGACTCGGTAGAGCAGAAGGCACCTATCAATGGATAACTAGAGAAGGGTTGTATTGGTATAATGATCAAGGAGAGCGCTATTTAACTCCAGAAGAGCAACTGTTATCAGCACGGCAACAAACTTTGCAAGCTCAAAGGCAAACTTTACAAGCCCAACAACAAGTTCATGAAGCCCAGCAGCAGGCTCGTGAAGCTCAAGAAAAAGTAGCAAAATTGGCTGAAAAACTGAGGGAATTGGGAATCGATCCCAGTAGCTTAGATAAGTAATAGATTATTTCGCTTGATTGTCTTTACTGGGGTGTCCGAATCGGGGAAATCGTCCTTAGTGATGGTATTTACTCGAATGCGCTATTTCTTACATTAACTAAAATCAACCATAACATAGCGTGACAACCATCCAGATTCGGCTAAAATAAGCTAGTGGTTAGGGTGAGGACGTGAACCCATGGCAGTTATCAACGGTATGCCCGGCAATAACTTCATTGTCGGAACCCCAGAAAGCGATCAAATTTTTCTCCTAGCTGGTAATGATACAGTATTTTCCCAGCAAGGGGGTGACCTGATTTTCGGGAATTTCGGCAATGACCTGTTATCTGGGAATGAGAATAACGACAGTATTTTCGGAGAACAGGGAACCGATATTCTGATTGGGAATCAGGATGATGATTTCATGAATGGGAATCAGGATAATGATACCCTCTATGGCGGTCAGGGGAATGATATCCTCTATGGCGGTCAAGGCAATGACCTGGTATCCGGAGACCGAGGAAATGATGTTCTCCATGGAGATTTAGGCGCGGATGTGCTGCTTGGTGATGGCGGCCAGGATATTTTTGTCATGGGTCGGCGTAATATATTTGGACAATCTCCTACCACTGGCGGCCCGTTAATTACAGATGCAGATATTGCCGTTGATTTTGAAGATGGACAAGATTTACTCGGTTTAGAACCGGGTTTAGCCTTTGAAAATCTGTTAATTACTGCTCGAACTGGGCCATTTACTGGCACCACTGTCATTCAAGATGGGGTAACCAGCAACTATTTGATGGTGCTGTCTGGGGTTAATCCGAATCAGATTACCGCAGCAGACTTTACTACGAACTTAAATCCCATCCCTGCGCCAACGCCAACCCCAACGCCAACCCCGACCCCCACTCCAACACCCACTCCGATTCCCCCTCCTCAACCGTCCACGGTATCGGTCGAAGCGACCACCAATATTGCCGTAGAAGGAGACCCAGCCACCAATGGTATTTTTACCCTCACCCGTACTGGAGGCTCTACTGCTGCTGCACTGACCGTTAACTATACAGTGCAGGGAACGGCTGCAAATGGCACACGCTACCAAATGCTCAACGAGAGTGTAACTATTCCGGCTGGAGCCACAACAGTGGAATTACCCGTTGTCCCGATTAATAATGATAGTCCTAATACGGTTGAGGATGTGACGATTACCCTCTCGAATAGTGGGTTTTATATCGTAGGCACTCCAAATACGGCTCAGGTCAAAATTCTGGATGATGATTGGGTATATGTGGATGATAACTGGGCAACTCTAGCTAACGGTACACCTGTTGACCCGGATGGAGATGGGCCGCTGACCGAGGGAGATGGAATTATTGGTATTAATGCCTTTGCTCAAATTCAGGCCGGGATTAATCGTGTTTCTACTACACCGACTGGTAGCTTGGTGCAAGTGCTACCAGGGATGTATATTCCTGGCCAGGTAATTAATATTAATAAACCCGTGCAATTGTTGGGGCCTAATGCCAATCAAGCGTTGGGTGCTGCTCGCAACCCAGAAGCAACTATTGGTGGCGCAGGAGGGTTTGTGGAATTTGACCGTGCGGGATCTCCGGCTGGGCCAATTGTCATTAATGGATTCCAATTTACCAGTGACGGGATTGCTGAAACTCCGGTAATGAATTTGAGAGACCCCGGTAGTGAAGTGGTTATTCGCAGTAATACGTTTACAAATCTGATAGAAGATGGTATTTTTCGGACTTTAAATTCGCCTAATCCCCAAGGGTTTGGGACGTTGACGGTTCAAGATAATTTGTTTGATACGATTACGGGCGATGGAAGGCGGGCGATGTTTATCTATGAGGTGGATACAGTCAATATTATTAATAATGCGGTGAATAATATTGGCAATCCTGGGGATGATGCTCCAGGTATCTTGTTAGATACAATTGGTTCAGCCAATATTAGTGGTAATCGTTTGAATACAGTGCGTCAGCAGGGGATTCAAGTAGCTGGGGTGAGAGCCGGTGGCGGTACAGTCACTATTCAGAATAACCTTTTGGAAAATATTAATACAAATAATGGGGGAACAGATGGAGCGATTCGTCTGCGAGAGTCTCCGTTTGGAGCGACGTTGAGTAATGCAGGTAGTATTGTGGTTCGGGATAACCGGGTGATGGGTAGTAATAATGGGTTGGCGGTTCGTCCGGGTACGAATTTAGGAGCGGGAGGCTTTTTGACAGTCACGAATAATGCGTTTGCCGTGAATGGCGGTACGTTCTCAATTCTCCATAATGGTACAGGGACATTGAATGCTGCAGGTAATTTTAGTGATACGATTGGTGGAACTCCACTGACGGCAGTAAATCTAGGTGGAGCAAGTGCTGGTAGTGTGGTGCTTTAGGATGGCTTTCTACTGTTGCGAATTGCCGGGTTCCTATTTTAGCTGGGTCACGGCAGTAGTGGCTTGGTAAGCTTAAAATAGTTTATTAGAAAATCGCTATGATTTTTGAAATTTGTGAATTTCAGCACAATTCTATTCCCTCAAATTAAGCTTGACGCGCCACTGGGATATTTGCTTGTTGTTTGCTCTTCTCAATTGTAGTAACGAGATCGGCTACTTGCTGTTAACTGGTGCGGTTCTGTGGTTTCAGATTGAGAGACCCAATTAGATGAGCTTAACCTGGAATCGGTAGCAGAATGACATTAGGGGAATGGACTTGCTATGATAAAGTAATTTGAATTGATGAGGAAACTATTCCACACAATATGAAAAATCTAGTCTTAAGCGGCAAGGGACTCAATCTCAGTGCCTCTATTCTCCTTGGTTTACTGGTAAGTGTGATGCCATTGCGTCAAGTGCTGGGCCAAACTCGTATTGCTGAATTACAAGATTATTGTTATCAGAGCGAAAGTACTTATTTTTTAGCAGAAACTAGGAATTTTTGGGTGAGTATTTGTGGTGGGGATGCACCTTACACTTATGTGGGTGTGGATAAAGAAACGGGGGATGATATTCGACTGGACTTGAGCGATTATGATTCTAGCGGCGAATATTTTCAAGCGGTCAATGGGGACTATACTTATTACGTGATTTTAAACACTGCTAGGGGATCGTTTTTAGTGGTCGAACAAGACGGTAAGGAAATTTTGAGAGAATCTCTTCAGGATTGGGAGTAGGATTTAAATATGTCTATCACCATTCATTCTAGCAGACAATTGGATCTAATCCCGTTGCCTTTTTATCTTTTAATGGTCGATTAACTGCTGGCTTAAGTCGTATTAAAAGTATGCTAAATTTTGAAAAATCCACCTTAATTGATGCGCCAGTTGAAAGGGTTTGGGACTTCCATGAGCGGGCTGATATCTTAAGTGTTTTCACTCCTCCTTGGCAACCGGTAAAAGTTTTGCGCCGAGAGGGAGGCTTAGGAGCGGGAGCTATTACAGAGTTTGAAATTCAATTGGGATTAATCCCGATTAAATGGTTAGCCCGTCATACGGATTGTGTGCCCTATGAATATTTTGTCGATCGCCAAATCGAAGGCCCTTGTCAGAGTTGGGTGCATCGCCATGAGTTCACCCGCGAAGGCAATCAAACCCGGTTAACGGATAGGATTCGCTTAGAATTATTTGGGGGAGAGATCGCCGAATTTCTGTTCGGTAGCTTTGTGATTGACCGACTGGAGGATATGTTTACCTATCGTCACCAAGTGACTCAACGGTATTGCCGGGACAATTAATAATTACTAATTAACAATTTAATGATGATTTAGGGTGGGTTAATTCTAAAATTGATTACAATGGGAGCGGAATCGTTGAGAACAGAGCAAGGCGTACATGATTCTCCCTCCTGGTTTTGAACAAAACTCCGTGGTAACTAGCTTAGGCCGAATGGTCTACTACCACCCCAGCGAGTCCTTCTGGGATTCTCAGGTGAAATTACAGCCTAAATTAGTATTTTTACATGGGTTTGGAGGAGGGTCATCGGCCTATGAGTGGTCTCAGGTTTATCCCGCATTTGCGGCCGAGTATTATACCCTCGCTCCCGATTTAATCGGCTGGGGTGGTTCCGATCATCCAGAGCGCAACTATGAAATTGAGGATTATCTGACCACAATTCGGGAGTTTTTAGAACTTACCTGTGAGGAACCCTGCACAGTGATTGCCTCTTCGTTAACCGCAGCGTTAGTGATTCGAGTTGCAATTGACTATCCCCAATTATTCCAGTCTTTAATTTTAACTACTCCGGCTGGATTATCGGATTTTGGTGAAGATTATAGCGCCAGTTTATTTGCCCAGTTGATTAGATTTCCTGTTTTGGATAAATTCGTTTATAGCACGGCGATCGCCACAGAAGCTGGAATTGCCTCTTTTCTGCAAAATCGCCAATTTGCCCAAAGCGAGCGCATCTACTCAGAAATTATCGAAGCCTATCTAGAATCAGCTACACAACCCAAGGCCGAATATGCTGCACTCTCCTTTGTTCGGGGCGATTTATGTTTTGATTTAGCTAAATACATGCCCCGTTTAACTACGCCAACCGCTATTTTGTGGGGTAAAAAATCTCAATTTACCGGCCCAGAAATTGGTCAACGCCTAGCCGGTTTAAATCCAGAGTATGTGAAACGATTTATGACTCTAGAAAATGTGGGACTTACCCCCCAGTTAGAAATGCCGGGATTAACTATTGGTCTAATCCGTCAACTCTGGAAACAATTGCGGACTTAAGATTAAGTACTTTGCGCGGCAGAAGGGTAATGGGAAAACTGTTCACGCTATAGTCCCCATCTCCGTGTCCCCATGTCTATTCATGTAAAAAGCCATGCACTCTTCTTTTTATCTTCCCTTACTCATTTTAGGATTAACAACAGGAACAGTCCTTTCTGGGTGTCAAACCTCACAAACGGCTGAACCTTTAATCACGCAAGCGGTTATTCCCTCTGGACAGACTCTAGAATTTACTCTCACGGAAAAAAGCCGAGTCTCTTTAGGTATTTTTAATAACCAAGGAGTTTTGGTAAGGGAGCTATTAAGGGGTGAACCCTATGAAATTGGGACTCATCAGGTGAGGTGGGATGGTTTAGATGGGGAAGGGAATCCTGCTCCTGCGGGTGAGTATACTTGGAAACAGGTAAGTCATCCGGGGTTTACCTCCCGCTATGTTACCCATATTGGGGTCAATCCGCCTTCAGAGTCATATCATTTATGGCCAGGAGATCACACAGGGGTGGGAACGGTGGCGGTAGATGACTCCGGGGTTTATTTTGGTGCAAGGCTGACGGAAGTTCCGCCTATGGTGGTGAAGCATTCCTCTGATGGTCAAGAGCAAATCTGGACTAAAGAGCAATATTATCAGGGCGGCCGTTTGAAACGTTTGGCGGCTGGAGGGGGTAAAGTTTATTTGCTCAAGGATGAGGGAGCAGGAGACACGGAAACCCATTGGATTAGAGTGGTAACAGCGGACACTGGACAACCGGCAGGAGACTGGAAAATTACGGAGGGCGGAATTCAGGTTAGCGATATCGATCTTGAGGGTAATAATTTAGCTGTCGTTTTGCCAGAATTAGGGGAAATCCGTTGGCTTGATGTTGAGAATCCGACGAGAGTGTTGGCGACGGTGAAGGGGTTAGAAGGGGTAAATGCAGTTACGGCAGTAAGCGGCGATCGCCAGGGTTCTGTCCTGGTTCATACCCAAGGTCAGGTCATCTTTGTCGATCCGGTGCAGAACATCCAGGAGACCAAAATCACCGGGTTACAGGGGGTGATTGCCCTAGATCTCGACCATACCACTGGGGAGTTATATCTGAATGAAACTAGCCAAGGGTCTCAGGTTTGGCGCTATGACCGGGAGTTTCGCAAGGTACAGGAGTATGGCGGAGCGCGGCGACCTCTTGGGGTTTATCAACAGGAATTGTTCGGGTATCTGACGGATGTGACCGCAGATCAAAAAGGTGGATTTTATACAACGGAACCGGGTTCTTATCCTCGGCAAACCTCCCATATTCGCAGTGCTGATGGCTCGGTTTTAAATGCTTGGTTTGGGGGATTAAGTTATTATTTAGTGCCGACGGTTGACCCTAAAGACCCCAGCATTATTTGGTTAACTGGTCATGCTCCAGAGGTAGTCAAATTACGGTTGAATGTAGATCGAGGAACCTGGGAGGTGTTAGAGGTCTATTCCTTTGCCGAACCGGGGGATAAATTATTTGTCGAAAATCGGGCGATCGGCTCCCGTTGGCAACCGGTTTATTGGCAAGATGAACTCTATTTATTCGCCACCAAAAGACCGGCTATTTTAAGAGTCGATCGCCAGCAAGGGAAATTATGGCCCGTATCCTTAACTACAGCGGTAGTTCACGACCCCAATAGTGACCTGTGGAGAGGATCTGGAGAAGACGGTTTTCCTGCACCTTGGGTGGAAGCGGCGAGGGGGCAAGGGTTTCAGGACTTAGGTCAAGCACCGAGAAGCTTTTCTTGGGGCGATCGCAATCAAAATGGTCTCATGGAACCCGAAGAATTCCTATTCTATCCCCAAGAGTTTCGCTGGAATTTTGCCGGTGAAGGAGCTTGGGACGAGCAATTCAACTATTATTTACCTACCCAAAAATTTGGCAGCTCCGATCCCTCCTTCGCTTGGTATAAAGTCCCGGTAGCCGAATGGCTCGGAAATGACCCTCAAATCCCCTTTTATAACCTACAAAATATCGAACCCGGCCCCCCCATTCCTGAATCAGTCAATAATTTCTATTGGGCAAGAGAATTAGAGCGAGATGCAAATGGAAATATCTATCTCGTTAGTCAATCCCATCTCACCATTCATGAAAGCTTAGGGGGACGCTGGCCCAGTAGCCAAAACCGCGTCAATCGTCTGATTAAATGGAATGAAAATCAAGAACTCTTAGGTCTGATTTCCCGTAAAGTCTTCGATCATCGGGAAAAAAATAGTGGCAAACTTTATTATCCCATGCATGTGCGCTCTGGCCCTGATAATACCGTAATTGTCGTCGATCAAGACTATACTCCGGCCGCTGTTTATACTGAAGATGGATTATATATTGGCCCTCTCTTAGACCAACGAACCTTAGATAATTATCCTGATTCTGTTTATCAAGCTTCTAATCATCAGGATTTTCAAGGATTTGCCTTAATGGAATTTGCTGATGGTCGCCGTTTTTGGATTGGTCCGCAACCGGGAGGTTTACCCATTTATGAAACTTTGGGATGGGATAAAATTAAACAATCAACGGGTAAGTTGAAGCTAGATGAAACTGTGAAAACACTGAAATTATCTGGAACCGGATTAACCGGAACGCTCTATCAAGATATCCAGGGAAACTCAGCTATTGACGAGTTTAACTTTCCCAAAATTGATATCGAACCCTACTATAGTAATTCCCCCATTTCTGGGGTTGCTCCCGATGATTTCAAGATGGTGTGGGAAGGTGAGATACAAGCCAGATTTAGCGAAGATCATCAATTTTATCTGTACTTGAAAAAAGCCCAGGATGCTGGCAAAATATGGATTGATAATAAATTAGTGTTTGATTCTTCTGATTTGGAAAATTATGTCCCTAAAATTGCTTTGCAAAGGGGAGAAAAATACCCGATCAAAGTTGAATGGATTAATCAAGGAGGAAATCCCACTATTCGAGTTATTTGGACCAGCACAACTCTCGATCCGGAAGTGATTCCCCAAGAAGTTTTATATCCTTAGATAGTTAAAATTACCACTCTTGCCACTACCTATTCCCTAGCGCGAAGCGCTGTAAATCCATGCTAACGAATCACCCTCGATTTGAAACCTTTGAAGACTACCTCAGCTACGATGAAAACTCCCCTAAATCCAGTACCGTAGTGGAGCGATCGATTAATGACTTCTGAATCTAATAAAGGAACTCCTTTTGTTCCTTTTACTGCACGAGTAATGGCTGCTATTCGAGCGGCAGAAAGCGATCGCCCAGATCGCCTCTTTGACGATCCCTATGCCCAACAGTTTGTCACCCCAGAAGCGATCGCATTCAAAGACGAACAACTACAACTGATCGATCATCAATATGTCGCCATCCGCGCTCGGTTTCTCGACGATCAGATCGCCTCTTATGTCCCTCCCCTAACTCAAATTGTTATCCTCGGTGCAGGAATGGATGCGCGTGCCTTTCGTCTTCCTTTGCCAGATAAGACAACCCTCTATGAACTCGATCAAGCTGAAGTCATTGAGGCAAAACAGAGCTATTTTCAGCATATCGAACCTCAGATTAACCGCCAGGCGATCGCCGCCGACCTCACCCAACCCTGGAAAGCCCTATTATTAGAGCAAGGATATCAACCCGAAAATCCCACGGTTTGGATTATGGAAGGACTGCTAATGTATCTGACAGAAGCAGAAGTGCATCAACTGCTCCAGACCTTATCTGACTTAAGCGCTCCTGCAAGTATCTTGGGTTGCGATATGCTCGGAAAAGCTGGGGTTGATTATGCACCCTATCGAGGATACTTTAAATCTGGCTTTGATGACCCCATAGCCCTATTTTCATCCTATGGTTGGCAAGCGAGTATAACCGAATCGTCCAATTATAGCGTGTCCCTAGGTCGCCCTCCCTTTGAACCGACTCCTGGTGTTCCCGTTGAAGGTAGAGCCAGATTTTTTAGTGCCACTAAACTCCCCTAAACTTATGGAGGATCGTCAGCGACTTAAAGAAATGGTAGATCGTGCCATCGAAAATAATACCCCCTATGCCTGGTTTGAAACCCTGTATGAATCTGCTAACCAGGAGGAAGGCAAGATTCCCTGGGCTAAATTACAACCCCATCCCTTGCTGGCAAGTTGGTTACAAAAATATCCCAGAGAAGAAACTGGAAAAACAGCTCTTGTGGTGGGTTGTGGTTTAGGCGACGATGCCGAAGCCTTAGCTGCTCAGGGATTTACGGTAACCGCGTTTGATGTTTCAGAAACAGCGATCGCCTGGTGCAAGCAGCGATTTCCCCAATCCAAGGTAACCTATCAAGTGGCTGATCTCTTCGCACCCCCTGAAAATTGGCATCAGGGTTTTGATGTGGCGATCGAGACGTATACCATTCAAGCCTTACCTTTAGCCATGAGAGTACGAACCATGGAGGCGATCGCCAATTTAGTCGCTCCAGACGGTACACTTTTGGTCATCACCCAAATTCGAGCAACAGAAGCCGAACCGGATGGCCCCCCTTGGCCCCTTTCTCTGTCAGAATTAGTACACTTTCAGAACATCGGGCTGCAAGAAATTCAGCGAGAATCGTTAGGTGAGGAAAACAGCGCTCTTGTGGCGATCGAATATCGTGCCTGATATGATTTCAACCCCATTCCCATGAGAATTGTTTCCCTAAAAATTAAAAACTATCGTGTCTTTCAAAATATAGAATTCAAAAATATCCCCAACTTTTGCGTGATTATTGGTGCAAATGGAACCGGTAAATCAACGCTCTTCGATATTTTTGGATTTCTCCGAGATGCCCTTAAGAATAATATCCGGCAAGCCCTCCAAATCCGAGGAGGTTATAGAGAAGTAGTCACCAGAGGTCAAGAACAACAAGACATCACCATAGAACTTCAATTTCGCATTAAAATTGTAGATACCGAGCGACTGGTCACCTATATCCTCATCATTGGAGAAGAGAAAAAACGGCCAGTCATCAAACGAGAAGTTCTCCGCTATAAACGAGGAGAACATGGCAAACCCTTTCATTTTCTAGACTTTCAGCAAGGCAAAGGGTATGCCATCACCAATGAAGAAGACTTTAGCCAACCTGATGAACAACTGCAAAGGGAAGAACAACAACTAGAATCCAATGACATTTTAGCCATTAAAGGACTGGGACAATTTCAACGCTTTAAAGCTGCCAGTGCTTTCCGTTCCCTGATTGAAAATTGGCATGTTTCTGACTTTCATATTAATGAAGCCAGAGGCAGCAAAGATGCCCTGTATGCTGAACACCTTTCCGCTACAGGCGATAACACGGCCAGTGTGGCCCAATATATCCATCAAAATCATCCCGATATTTTTGAGACCATACTGACCAAAATGAAAGAAAGAGTTCCCGGAATTTCCCAAGTTGAAGCCAAAGAAACCGAAGACGGCCGATTAATCCTGAAATTTCAAGATCGAGCCTTCAAAGACCCCTTCATCGATCGCTATGTTTCTGATGGTACCATGAAAATGTTTGCCTATCTTATTCTCCTCTTCGATCCTAAACCTCACCCCTTACTCTGTGTTGAAGAACCCGAAAATCAGCTTTATCCTACATTATTAAGAGAATTGGCTGAAGAATTCGCCAGCTATGCCCATAGAGGGGGACAAGTCTTTGTTTCTACCCATTCTCCTGACTTTCTCAATGCAGTTCCCTTAAAAAATATCTTTTGGCTTAGTAAAGCAGAAGGCATGACTCAAATATATAAAGCACAGGATAATGAAATTCTCAGAAACTTATTTGCAGCCGGAGACTTCCCCGGATACCTATGGAATCAAGGCTGGTTTGAAGGAGCCGCGCCCTAATGAGCTATGACCTGATTTTTTTACTCGAAGAACCTTCGATTAAAGATATTTTAGAATTGATATTACCTAAAATATTCCGACAACACATAACCTATAAATGTATTGCTCACCAAGGCAAGCAAGATTTAGCCAAATCTATTCCCACTAAAATTAAAGCGTTTCAATTCAGCCCAACGACACAATTTATTATTGTCCATGACCAGGACTCCCACGATTGTAAAAAACTTAAGTCCAACTTGTTGGATATATGCAACACAGCCGGTAAACCTGATATAATGGTTCGCATCATTTGTCATGAACTAGAATCTTGGTTCCTAGGAGATTTAGCTGCGGTGGAAAAAGCCTATAATCTAACATCCAATAGCCTCAGTAGACGACAAGCTCAAAAAAAGTTCCGTAATCCCGACCAATTGAATTCTGCTAAACAGGAACTGCGGCAATTAGTCTCCGAGTATTATCCAGGGACTCATGCCAAAAAAATTGCCCCTTATCTATCTCTGACTGATAATACATCCCGCAGTTTTCAAGTTTTTCTTCAAGGAATCAGAACATTGACCTAATTCTTAGGAGGTTACAATGACTGATTACTGATTTACTCATGACTCATGACCCAACCCTACCTGATTGTTAATAATAAAACCCTCTTTCTCAAAGATACCTCTCCCAATTCCACCCTATTGGAATATCTGCGCCAAAGTGGATTTGTGGGAACCAAAGAAGGCTGTGGTGATGGGGACTGTGGGGCTTGCACTGTCGCCATTATTGCTCAAAATCAGGATAGAAAACCCTACTATCAAGCCATGAATAGTTGCATCGTTCCTTTGGGTGCAGTCATTGGGCGCGAAATTATTACTGTAGAGGGTATTGCTGGGGATACTCTGCATCCGGTGCAACAAGCTATGGTAGAGACGGGTGGTTCTCAATGTGGCTATTGCACTCCAGGATTTATTATGAGCATGTTTTGTGCTTATTACCAGGGAACAGTGAATGATGTCTGCATTGAGGGAAATCTTTGTCGCTGTACCGGCTATCTGCCCATCCGTCGCGCCGCTCAAAAAGTCACTGGAGCTACCCGTATTCAAGATCGCTTTACGCAAAAACTAGAACAAGCCTCTACCAGAATAACAGAGTGCGAGTATGGAGAAGAGGGCGATCGCTTCCATCGTCCCATCAACCTCAACCAACTCCTCCAGCTCCTCCAGCAACACCCCAACGCTACTCTCATCGCTGGAGCAACCGACATCGGACTCCACCTCAGTCACCATACCCAACACTTTCCTCTACTCATCTCCCTCGAAGCCATTCCCGAACTGCAAACCCTCTACATCACCCCCGAAAGCGTCGAAATAGGTGCAGCTCTTCCCCTCTCCCACATTCAAACCCATCTTCAAGGCATCTTTCCTAGTCTCGACACCATGCTCTCCTGGTTTGCCGCCCGCCAAATCCGCAACCGCGCTACCATCGGAGGTAACTTAGGCACAGCCTCACCTATTGGCGATCTTTCCCCTGTCCTCCTCTCTCTCGACGCAACCGTCAGCCTCACCAGTCCGCAAGGTGAAAGAACTCTCTCTTTATGCAACTTTTTTCAAAACTATCGCCAAACTGCCCTACAAGCGGGAGAAATTATCCGCTCCATCTCCATTCCCAGAATCCTACCGCCTAAAGCTATTCGCCGCCTCAGTCAATCCTATAAAGTCGGCAAACGAGGAACCGATGATATTAGCATCGTTGCCGCAGCCTTTACCATAGACTTAGACGAAAATCACCACATTATTCAAACCAGACTCGCCTATGGAGGAGTTGCTCCCATCCCCATCCGTGCTACGCAAGTTGAGGAAATGCTCATCGGCAAACCGTGGCACTTAGACACTATCCGAGACATTAAACCCATCTTACAACAAACATTTAGCCCCCTAACCGACCTCCGCGCCAGCAGCGAATATCGTCAACTCCTAGTTGCCAATCTCTTCGAGAAATTTTTCCACCAGATGGGTGAATAAAAGATTCACCCACGCTATTTGCTATAAAACTGACAATTAAAGTACCATTTGCATTGGGATAATAACTGCTTCTTCTGCCTGACTCAACTTAACAGAAGGATCGGGAAGAGGTAACCCGACTTCAGAGAAGCCAGCCCTTTGAAACAGATAAAAATTGCGATCGTAATATTCAGTAATCTTTGTATACTGGTTATCCATTTTTTCATCAATATCATGCTGTCATCAGTCCCGGTCAGACTAGCATAATTTCTTTATTAATGTCTAATTAAAAATTATCAATCATGAAATTCAACAAACACACAACCCATGAAAGCGCACCCCATCACGTTACCGGAACCGCCACGTACACGGATGACCTGCGCCCTACCATAGATCTTCTACATTTATATCCTGTTCTCTCCTCCCATGCTAGGGCAAAAATTAATCAGATTGACTATTCCCTTGCCCAACAATTCCCTGGAGTTGTCACTGTAATTACCCCTGAAGATATTACCGGTATCAACAATACTGGCATTGTTAGTTTAGATGAAATCCTCCTACCTACTAATGAAATTTATTACCACAGTCAACCCATCATTTGGATAGTCGCAGAAACGGAGGCTGCTGCACGAGACGGAGCCAAACAAGTTACCATTGACTATACTCCCCTAGAGCCAATTTTAACGATACAACAGGCTATTGAAGCCAACAGTTTCCAAGGAGAACCCCAAATTATTCAACGCGGTAATTCTCATTTAGCCTTAGAAAAAGCCGAATATACCCTAGAAGGAGAACTGGAAATTGGCGGACAAGATCACTTTTATTTGGAAACCCATGTCAGTTGGGTAACCCCTGATGCTGAAGGTAATTATCAAGTTTATTCCTCTACCCAACATCCCACAGAAACCCAAATTATGGTGGCACGAGTTTTAGGGATTCCCCGCTCTCAAGTGGTGGTCACTTGTTTACGCATGGGAGGTGCATTTGGAGGGAAAGAAAGTCAATCTAATCCTATCGCAGCGATTGCTGCACTTGCTGCTCAGAAAACAGGTCAATCGGTGCGCGTTCGTCTCAAACGCAACCATGATATGATCGTGACTGGCAAACGTCATGGTTTCTTAGGAAAATATCGCGTAGGCTTTAATTTAGAGGGCAAAATTTCCGCTCTAGATGTTGATTTATATTCCCATGGGGGATGGAGTTTAGATTTATCTCTTCCAATTATGGGACGCGCTCTTTTTCATATCGATAATTGCTATTATATTCCCCATTTAGAAGTGCGAGGAAATGTGGCTAAAACCCATACCGTTTCAAATACAGCTTTTCGGGGATTTGGCGGACCGCAAGCTATGGTGATTATTGAAGATGTTATCGATCGCATCAGTCGTTTTCTAAAATCTACTCCTCTAGAAATCCGCGAAAAAAATTTCTACCATGGAACGGGAGAAACTAATACGACTCACTATGGACAAGAATTATTTGAGAATCGCCTGCACCAGATTTGGAGTCAATTAAAACAAGAATCCCAGCTTGAGCAAAGAATGGCTCAAGTGAGGGAGTTTAACCAAAGTCATGCGTATGAAAAACGGGGATTAGCCATTACGCCAGTTAAGTTCGGAATTTCCTTTACTAAAAGTGAATATAATCAAGCGGGTGCATTGATTTTAATTTATCTCGATGGCAGTATTCAACTCAACCATGGTGGCACGGAAATGGGCCAAGGATTACACAGTAAAATGCTGCAAGTGGCAGCAAAATGTCTGGGCGTAAACATCGACCGTTTTCGAGTCATGCCGACTAGCACGGATAAAGTGCCCAATACTTCGGCAACGGCTGCTTCTAGTGGTTCTGACTTAAATGGACAAGCGATTAAAAATGCTTGCGAAACGCTCAAGGAAAGATTAGCCCCTGTAGCGGCTAAGTTACTTGATCTTTATGCTCCAGAAGATTTGGTTTTTGCTGACGATTGGATTTATTCTGCCACGAATCCTAACTTGAAAGTGGGCTTTGATGAAGTGATTGGTCAAGCGTATTTAGAGCGGATTAGTTTATCAGCAACTGGCTATTATCGTACGCCCAATATTTCTTGGAATCCGCAAAAGGGCAAAGGTCGTCCTTTCCATTATTATGCCTATGGCGCAGCCGTTAGTGAAGTGCAAGTAGATCGCTTTACGGGTACGTTTGAGCTGCGACAAGTGGATATTGTTCATGATGTGGGAAATTCGCTCCATCCATTGGTCGATCGCGGACAAATTGAAGGGGGGTTTGTCCAGGGAATGGGATGGTTGACAATGGAAGAGTTGGTATGGGATAATAGAGGTAAAATCTGTACTTACTCTCCAAGTACTTATAAAATTCCCACCGTTGCCGATATTCCCGAAAATTTCCACATCAGCTTACTGGAAAAAGCCAAACAACAGGGCGTAATCTATGGCTCAAAAGCAGTGGGAGAGCCACCATTTATGTTAGCTATTTCGGTACGCGAAGCCATCCGGGAGGCTATAGCCGCTTTTGGGGATACCCAGCAGGTTAAGTTAGCCTCTCCAGCTACCCCAGAAGCAATTTTAAGAGCGATCGAAATTCTAGATTGATCAGAAGTGAGAGTATAGAAAATAGGGAGTGGGCAATGAAAAAAAACACTTTTGCTATGTCCTTATCTCCCTATCCTCGTACAAGCTAAGGAAAAACTCGATTACTCTTCAATTTTCACTGAAATAATCTTATCGCCTTTACGAATGGCATTAACGATATCCATATTTTCGGTTTGGCCAAAGGTGGTATGGACACCATCTAAATGGGGTTGGGGAGAATGGCAAATAAAAAACTGACTGCCTCCTGTATCTGGTCCTGCATGGGCCATGGATAAGGTTCCGGCTAAATGCTTATTGTCATTAATTTCGCATTTAATTTTGTAGCCCGGGCCGCCCGTTCCAGTTCCCAAGGGACAGCCTCCTTGAATCATAAAGTTATCAATAACCCGATGGAATGTCAGTCCATCATAAAATCCCTTATTGGATAATTCAACAAAGTTTTTGACTGTATTGGGGGCATCTTGGTCGAATAATTCCAAGTTGATTGTCCCTTTTTCTGTTTCCATAATGGCGCGGGTCATGGCTTCTCCTTAAGGGGAATTTGACAACTCTTTTACCGTACCATAAATTAGGAGGTTATACTCAAAACAAGAAACCCTACTAACGAGCGAGTAGGGTTTCTGAAGTAGGGTTTTGAATTTGGTGGCGGGGAGCGGATTTGAACCACTGACCTTCGGGTTATGAGCCCGACGAGCTACCAGACTGCTCTACCCCGCGTCGCTTTATCTAGTATAGATCGGCGATTTAAATTATGCAACCTTTTTTCCAAATTTTTCTAAATTAGGGATAATTCGCCGCTCACCTCTAGTCGTTTATAGTCTCCAATGGTCATGAACTGCTCTCCGAGGGTATCGGCAGCCATGGGACTAATCCAGCCTAATTCTTTAAGGGCGTGAATGGCAGCGGCATATTTGGCCCGCTTACTACCGTCGATAACTTTAATGGCTAAACCGACCCTTTCGCCAATACGACTAATACATTGGATGCCTTCGGCTCCAGACTTACTGACCAGTTCCCCTTGAGTGACTCGCATTAATTCGGTGTCAAACTTCTCTTCCCCTGCAACAAATTCAGGATAGTGGGTCATGGCTCGTACGACTCGCTCTAAGTCTAGATGATCGCCAGAGGCTAACTGAGCATATAAGGTGGCCATTTGTCCCAGTTGCATGTAGTAGGTGGGTGCGCCACAGTCATCATGGACACCGATGAGTTCATCGGGAGGAAGTCTGAGCAGTTCGGCGACTCTGGATAAAATGAGTTGTTGAACGGGATGATTGCGGCGTAAATAGTTTTCTTTCATCCAATGGCGTTGCTGACAAACGGCTAACATGCCGGCATGTTTGCCCGAGCAATTGTGTTGGAGGGCGCTTTGAGCGCCAGAGGGAATGGGACATTGGAGGGCTGTGGGTTCAATTTCGCAACGCCAGAGAATGTTAAAGACTTGTCTGGCTTGAGCTGTTGTACCTTGATGGGAGCTGCAAATGATGGCTAAATCGCGATCGCTCAGATCGTAGCGTTCTAGGGTTCCACTGCTGGTTACGGCTGAAGCTTGAAAGGGTTTGAGGGCAGACCGAATGAAGGTGGCAGTTTCTGGATCTCCAGCCGCAGAAAGCACTCGCCCTTTATCGTCGCAAACGACAGCTTGGGTGCAGTGGGTTGATTCAGTAATGCCTTCCCGGAGAAGACTAACTTGTAAGGTGGCGGTACGTTTTCCCCTGGTCATGAGTTTATGAATAAGATGAATAGAAAATCAGGAATGATTAGAAACAAATCCAACTAATGGCTTCAGCTCCGAGTAGTGTTCCTAGTGCCGCAAATGTCCAATGAAGGCGTTTGAGGATGGGTTTGACTTGGTAGGTAACAATCAGTTGGTCTTTGGTTAGGATCTCTGGGGATTTTTCCCAGATTTGACCATCATACCAGCCGGATTCTTCGTAGGAGACGGTGGGGCTGTTGAGGCGATCGCCAATATATTTCCATCCTAAGTATAAGCGCACCAGGAGCAATATGAGAATCAGACTCGCTCCAGCACTGGCACAGAGGGTAAAGTGAAAGGGGTCTTTGCTGACTGGGAAACTTGCCGCAGCTACTGGACCGGTAATGACCCAGCTTAATCCCCAAATCCAGATCGCCTTCAACCAATACTGATGAGGGTTTAGGGTTCCCCAACGAAAAAATCCTGATTCTTTTAGTGATCGAAATTCGTTGAGAGGTTGTTGCTCATCCGGGACAGGACAGGCCCAGGTATTGTTTTCTGTCATAGGGCTTTGTGTTCTCTATGAGTCCTTGGGTTTAAATTCGATCGCTTCTGCATGACTCCAGAAGGCATCGAGGTTATAAAATTGTCTCTCTTCGGGGAGAAAAATATGGACAATGACTTCTCCAAAGTCTTGCAAAATCCAGCTTCCTTCAGCTTTTCCCTCGGTTCTGAGGGGAAAGCGCTGGAAGTTCTCTTCTACACTATCTTCGATCGCCCTGGCGATCGCCCGCACTTGCACGGTGGAAAATCCGGTGACCAATATAAAGAAATCGGCTAAATAGGAGACTTCATCGACTTTGAGGATCAGGATATCTCCCCCCTTACGGTCATCGGCCGCTTCAGCTATGGTTAGGGCCATATGCTGAGTACTCTCTATGGATAGAGGACTAGAGAGAGCTGAAGAGGGAATTGAGGTAGGAGAAAGAGGGGTTTGGCCAAAGTTGGACATGCAAACAAAATTAAAAATTTAGGACAAGTTCTAGCGATCTCAAGAATCTTCATCTTAACTGAAGATCTGGGCAGTGGGCAGTCGGGAATGGGGACGGGGGGACAGGGAGACGCGGAGATTACCTATTACCCATTCCCTATTCCCTATTACCCATTACCTCCTCAAATAGGGTTTCATAGCGATTAAGAGCTTGTTCAAGGGAAAAGTTTTCCAGGGCATAGTCTCGCCCCTGTTTTCCTAGCCGTTCAACTTCTGTGGGATTATGGTACAGCTTGGCAATTTGATCGGCTAAGGCTGTACTGTCTTCTGGGGCAACCACGACTCCGCCTCCACTCTCACGAACGGCTTTAGCGGCGGTTCCATCATTAGGGACAGAGGCAAGAATGGCTCGACCACTTGATAAAATTAAGGGAATTTTGGAGGGCAGGTTAAAGGTGGTGACGCGCTGTTTTTGGACAACTAATCCGATGTTGGCAGCCGCATACATTTGGGGCAAGGTTTCACGGGGTTGGAAGGGGAGGAGCGTAACATTGGTGGCTTTTAGGCGATCGCATTCCGTTTGCAGAGCGCCCAAGGCTTTTTGTTCTCCCACAATCACAAATTGAATCACTTCCAAGTGTTGGAGTTGGGCAGCGGCTTGAATGACGGTACTTAGACCTTGGGTAAGGGCTATATTACCGGCATAGAGAATGATAAACTTACCCTTAAGTTGATGTTCGCTGCGAAATGGATTGGGTTCTTGAGGTAGGGGACGAATAAAGTTTACGTCTACCCAGTTGGGAATACAGGTGATTTTGCGATCGCTAATTCCTTGCGACAATAATTTGTCTCGAAATCCTTCAGCAATAACGCTAATTTGTTTCGAGGTAGAATAGGCGAGAGTCTCCAAACTTTCTGCCATTTTAAATAATACAGACTCACGCTTGAGTAAGCCGACTCGTACCGCCGCTTCTGAGACGATATCTTGTAAATTAAGTACCACTGGAGAGCGTCGAGAAGCCGAAAAAATACTCACAGGAACCGCGATCGGTAAAGGGGGAATCGTCGCAAAAACGATATCTGGTTTCCATCCTCGATAGGCTTGAACGACACTGCTAAAAATAAAACTGCCGTCAAGTAAGAGACGATCCAATAATCCCGGTTTTGGGCCCTTTATGTAAACATAGCTGCGCTGAATCGTAACCTTGTTTTTTACTTCTGTTAAATAAATTTTACCGCGATACCCCTCATAAACTTGCCGTTCCGGATAGTTCGGCATTCCTGTCACCACGCGCACCTGATGCCCTCGCTTGGCTAGACCTTCGGCCAACTCGGTCATTAATGGAGCAATCCCAATAGGTTCTGGAGCATAGTTATAAGAATAAATTAGAATTCGCATTGCATAAGACCTTAAGCAGATAGGATTTTCAAAGGCAATAGCATCAAGCTTACAAAAAAAGTTTACATCATCGTAACCTAGTTTGAGGGAGATCGGAGTATACTGGTGTTTTTTATTTGCGAAGGCGATCTATTTGTCCGCAAAAGCACCAATCATTAATATTCTAATATTTTGCCCCCCATCAATTGCCAAATCTTTTTGCTTAGATGTATAATATAATTGTTCAGGGTGTAAAGAATCTCTTTGAATTAAAAAGAGTGATAAATATTTGATTTTATCTCATTAGAATCAAATATCAAAATCAAATAAACCAGTTCTTGATTTGAGTAATGAGCTAGGCTTAAATATTAAATAATAGAGGCTCTCACCACTAAAGTTTGCTAAAAAACAAGCTTTTTATGCTGGAGAAACCTATCTACAGAATCCGTAGATCGGACTCTAAAACAGATAGTTAACATTAATTCATTAACTCAGATTAGATCGTTCCATATATTCTGCTCTAGGTTACTCCGCTTACATCTACCACGACCATGTCTAACTTATTCAATATTCCTGCGTTTACAAAACAGATTGCGTTTATCGATCCCCAGGTTGAAGATTATGCCAGTTTAGTTAAAGGGATCAAGTCAGATGTAGCTGTTGTTATCTTGGAAAAAGATCGAGATGGAATTGAGCAAATTAACAACTATCTGGTTGCCCATCAGGGAAACGCCATTGAATCGCTGCACTTAATTTCTCACGGAAACTGGGGACAGTTACAGCTTGGTTCAACCCAACTCAGTCTAGAAACATTAGCCTGTTATAGCAAAACTCTACAAAGCTGGTCACATTTACTGAGTAAAACAGCAGAAATATTACTCTACGGTTGTCGAGTTGCGGGAAATGCGATCGGTGAGTTCTTGGTGGAGCAACTTAGTCAGTTAACCCAAAGGGCGATCGCCGCTTCCACCACCTTAACCGGCAGTGCAGCTCTCGGTGGAACCTGGGATTTAGCCTATCGTACAGGAGAGATACACTCAGAATTAGCACTAGAGAAGGGGGCGATCGTCACCTACCCCCACACCCTAGGAATCATCGTCGCCAACCCCTTCTACTCCGTAGGTCGGGATCTACCCATTAATCCCAGCGATCCATTCACACAACTCTACATTGTTGACATTGAAGATGGAACCTCTACTAAAGTAGGAACCATCGCCTTTGATAGCTTTGCGATCGCTCGGCAGAGCGACACTGGACGAATTTACTATGTAGAACGAACAACAGGACCAACTGCCCGAGTCGGTTACTGGGATCCATTAACAGGCATGAATACTGAAGTTGGGACAGTAGGTTCAGACGTTCCTAGTGGTATTCAGTTTTTTAAATTAGCTCAAGCTGATAACGGAACCATATATGGTTTAAGTAATGGATCGAACCAATTATTTTCCATCAATCCCAATACAGGTACAGCAACCGACTTAGGCGCAATTTCAGGATTACCTGCAAATGGGGGCGATATAGCATTCGATCCGAACGATCCTACTGGTAATACCCTCTTCATTACTACCACTGGAAATACTGGCGATCCATTTGAACTCTATACAGTAGATGTTTCAGCAGGGACTCTAACCGCAACACGAATTGGAGAAGCGAGTCTTAGCAATACTCGGACTGGCTCTTTAGGATTTGGGAATGATGGTAACCTATATGCTAGTAGTGGCGATCGATTAGTCATCCTCGATTATCCCAATGTCAGTGGAGGAATCATACCCACCCTAGATAGGGGAGCTTTAAACTTTGCTGCCGCAGATTTTGGAACCCTACCCACTCTAGAATCTCAAGCTGATTTAACCATCGAAAAAACAGACAATCTCAATAACGTTGCGGCTGGTAGCCCCATTACCTATACCATCTCAGTCACCAATGATGAGCCATTAGACCGCATCATTGGCATGATCGTTCAAGACACCCTTCCCAGTCAGTTTGTTACCAGCAGCATCAGTTGGACAGCAACCATTACCGATAATAATACACCAGGTGATAGTAATATCGTCAGTGGTGCAACTGGAAGTAACACCAACGACTTAGTGGTTCAACTCGCTCTAGGGCCGCAAGATACAATCACCATACTGGCTACTGGAACCATCGATCCAGGAACAACAACTGGAACTGTCATTAGCAATGAAGTTGAAGTTCCTGGTATCGAAGACACGTCAACAGGCAATGATAGCCCTATAGATGAGACAACCGTAGCTAATGCTACTGATGCCGACCTAGACCTGCTCAAGAGCATCAGCAACACAAGTCCCAACGTCGGCGACACACTAACCTACACCCTCACCCTCTCCAACACAGGTCCAGCCAGCGCCACCGGAGTAGAAGTGAGCGAACAACTGCCAGCCGGACTCACCTTCGTCA
>DDLS01000115.1 GCA_002340255.1 Cyanobacteria bacterium UBA2566 | reverse complement strand
TCCCCCATTCCCCTATCCCACCCCAACTTCCCCAGTTCGGCCGGAAAAACAGTATCATGGCTCAACGAAACCCTTGCTATTGGATTGACTGCTGTGAGTATGGCTTTTTTCGATAACTTTACCGCTTCCATTCGCCAAAAATGGCTGGATTACTTTCAAGCCAATAAAGCTTGGTTGCTTCTGCAAATGGAAGTGAAGTCCAACAAAACGCCGGATGGGGGACGCAGACCGGCTTCTTCCCTGATTTTAGGGGTGGTGAATGCCCTAGAACCGAAATTGGGCAATTTGATGGTTCCGTTCTTCAAGCTCAATGCGGATGAAGATGCCTTAGTGGATGTGTTGGGTTTAAATTTTGACCCGGAGCGGGAGTTAAACCCCAATGGAGAATCCCCCGCCATTGCTTCTCCAGCGCAACCAACGGGCGTGTCTCGTTTGTTACCGGATGGAGAAGACGATCTTTGATGTTAACCGATTGAAAAAATAGGTTTATTCTGATGACTGTTGCACAACCGGAAACCAGTGCCCTCAATTTTGAGTGTGAAACTGGCAATTATCATACGTTTTGTCCGATTAGCTGTGTTGCCTGGTTATACCAGAAGATTGAAGATAGTTTCTTTCTGGTGATTGGTACGAAAACTTGTGGTTATTTTCTGCAAAATGCCATGGGGGTAATGATTTTCGCGGAACCTCGATATGCGATGGCGGAGTTAGAGGAGGGCGATATTTCGGCTAAGTTGAACGATTATGAGGAATTGAAGCGGTTGTGCGAACAAATTAAGCGCGATCGCAATCCCTCTGTTATTGTATGGATCGGGACTTGTACCACCGAAATCATCAAAATGGACTTGGAAGGTCTCGCGCCCAAACTCGAAGCGGAAATTGGCATTCCCATCGTCGTTGCTCGCGCCAATGGTTTAGACTACGCCTTCACCCAAGGAGAAGATACGGTACTTGCAGCCATGGCTGCTCGTTGTCCGAAAACCGTGGAACAACCAGAAGAAAAAGAAGAGCGCAACGCCATTCAACGCCTCCTCACGTTTGGCAAGAAAAAGGAAGACGTAGCTCAAGAAGAATCAGAATATGTTGACCATCCGCCTCTGGTTTTATTTGGTTCGGTTCCCGACCCCATTGTCACCCAATTGACCCTAGAATTAAAGCGCCATGGAATCAAAGTTTCCGGATGGTTACCCGCGAAGCGCTATACCGAATTACCGGTATTAGAAGAAGGCTATTATGTCTCTGGAGTCAACCCATTTTTATCCCGCACTGCCACAACTTTAATGCGTCGGCGCAAGTGTAAGTTAATTGGCGCACCCTTCCCCATCGGCCCGGATGGAACCAGAGCGTGGATTGAAAAGATTTGTTCCGTCTTTAATATCGAACCCAAAGGATTAGCAGAACGGGAGCAGCAAATCTGGGAAAGTGTAGAAGATTATCTGCAATTGGTGCGCGGTAAATCGGTCTTTTTCATGGGCGATAATTTATTAGAAATTTCCCAAGCCCGGTTCCTGATTCGCTGCGGCATGATTGTCCATGAAATCGGCATTCCCTACATGGATAAGCGCTATCAAGGAGCGGAATTAGCACTACTGGAAAAAACCTGTCAAGAGATGGGAGCGCCGTTGCCGAATATTGTGGAAAAACCGGATAATTACAATCAAATCCAACGGATTTACGAGCTGAAACCGGATTTGGTCATTACCGGAATGGCTCACGCGAACCCAATGGAAGCACGGGGAATTAATACGAAGTGGTCAGTTGAGTTTACGTTTGCTCAAATCCACGGCTTTACGAACACTCGCGACATCCTGGAGTTGGTCACCCGTCCCCTGCGCCGGAACCATAATCTCAAGGATTTGGGTTGGGAGAAGTTAGTGAAGGAAGAAGCCAGGGTTTAGGCGATAATCCAGAAGCCGGGTTTCTCGAAGAAACCCGGCTTCTCTGCACTATCGTCAGATTTATAGCGATTTGCGCTTGTTTCAATCAAGCATCTAACTCTAATTCACCAATTTCTTTTATAATCCCTTCAGTCATACTTAGGGATTTCATATACAATCTTGACTCTATCTTTTGCATCAGAACAAATTTCGGGGTTTTCTATGCATATTTGCTTGGCAAGTTCAAATTCATTTTTTTGACAGTAGACAAATCGTTCACTGCAATAAACTTGAGCTGCGTTATATACTAAGATCTCACTTGTACTTAAAGTTACTATCTTCCCGTCATGCTCAGTAGCTTTTGGATGTTTTTTGTCTCTCAAGATTAAAATAAACTTAGGGTTTAGAGGGAATAGAATTTCTACTCCCTCCGATCCATAGCCTGCGGAGTAAGGACTCCTTGCCACAGGATTGTCTGAGATATAAAATGGAATGTCTGTTTGATTAATTCCAAGTGACCACTTATGTCTTTGAAGAATTTTTGATAGATCGCCAACTCGTTTTTGGAAAGTTCCATAGTGACTTAAAGCGATTTGTTCATTATGTAGTTTATGTTGCATTGAAAGTACTGTAATAACAGACATCTCTGACGCTAATTTAAGTGAACTTACCGGAATATGAGGATAATATATTGAAATATTAAAAATAATTATTTTTAATATTTCACTTGCTTGACGTTCCGCAAAAAACTGATCTTCATGCCAACGATCTGTTTTTAATTTTATTTCTTGTATTGCTTTTCTAAATGCAGGTGTTCTTAGATATTGGGTGGACAAAACCTGAGACCATCTTTGCTTATCTCTTTTGTTAATTATTTTGTTTTTTTGAGAAATATTATTAGATTGCAAAATATCAGAAACTCTATTCTCAAAAGCGTTGTATATTGATTGCATTTTAACTTCATATTTTGTTAAATACCTATCAAATTCTTTTCTACCTACTGATAAATTTACAATGTCACTTAATGTTTCTGGATGAATATTGTGGTCATCAAAAAACTTTTCAGATTCTATGGGGAAGTCATAAAATCCATTAGATGTGGCTACATTTTTTATGTTACTAAAATGTATATTTTCCTTCACTCTAAATTTATCGAACAAATATATTTTGTATTTTCCACTAGATAAGTTACTAAATTTTTTCAAATAAAAGCGAGGGACATAGTGCTGATTTGTTGTACTACCCATAAAAATTGATAAAATGATAAGTGTTTACAGGATGTAGCCTAATTGTAGCATATAGAATTGGAAATGGACAGATATCTAAATTTAGTATTAAGTTTTACTGTATTGTAGTTAAACTGCTGCTGTACAAAGGAGGGGATAGCCTCTCTCTAGAGTTTGCGACAGAGATCGCCTATACTAGAAGCAGCGAATGATGTGCGATCTCACCTACTCTATCTGACTAGAACATTAGTTTTTTGAGGTTCCCTAGAAAATGACCTTTAATGATGTTGTCGAAGTGGTTAAACAACTCTCTACGGATGAAAAAGAGGAAATGCAACTCTTACTGCAACAGTATATCCGTGAAGAGCGTCGCGATCTCATCACTGAAAATTTTAAATTAGCACAGCAAGAAGAACAACGTGGGGAACTCAAGTTTTCCTCAAGTATTAGCGAACTCAAACAAATGATTGAGCAATAGGGATGGAGGTTAGTTTTAGTTCCTCCTTCAAGCGTGCCTTTAAAAAACGGATCAAGGGAAATCCTGATTTAGAAGCTAGATTTTGGCAAAAATTGGAAGAATTTGTAATCGATCCCTTTACTCCAAGCTTGAGAACCCATAAATTATCTGGAAAACTGAAAGATTTGTGGAGTTTCAGTGTCGATTATGATGAGCGAGTCTTATTTTACTTTACAGAAGAGGAAACTGCTGTATTTATTGATATGGGTAGCCATGATGAAGTGTATTGAGTTGTACAAGGGCTTCGCCTCTTTCTGAGCTGTGGGGGAGCGATCGCCTATACTAGAAGCAGCGAATGACGTGCGATCGCTTTAAACTGTATTTGTCGCGTAAGGATAAAGTGTTGCATCAGAAGAGAGTTAGAATCAATCACACACAGACAGTCTCTCTTTTTGACCCGTGGGATTGTTCTCCAAATACCCTTGTAACCATTGACACCCGGTTTCTAAGAGCTGGTCGAGTTCCAATTGATCTAGATGCCATAGGGTGACTTGTCCATCTCCACCGACAGAAATTAGGGTTTTGCCATCGGAGGTAAAACTGAGTCCATTAATCGAACGATGGGAACTTGCAGTCAGCACATGCAATAAGGTTCCATCTTTGCGCCAGAGGCGAATGGTGTTGTGGCTGGCGGATGCTAACTGTTCTCCATCAGGACTAAAGGCAACACTGGTGACTGTGTTTCCCTCATGTTCCAGGGGTTCACCCAAGAGTTGTCCCTGTCGGTTCCAGAGTTTGACTCGGCTATCATAACTGGCAGTGGCGATCGCCTGACCATCAGGAGAAAACGTTACCCCCCACACCCCAGCTCGATGTCGCAGAGTTCCCACCTGAGTGCCATCCGTGCGCCATAATTTTACTCGTCCCTCATCGCTTGCCGCAGCCACAAGCTGACCATTGAGGCTAAAACTGACCCAATTAATAGCAGAACTATCCGTGAATAAAGTTTTCAATAACGTCCCATCTGTGCGCCATAACTTCACCCGATAATCCTTACTTCCCGAAGCAATATACTTTCCATCGGGACTGACGCTGACACTGAGAACCACATCCCGATGACCCTCCAACGTTTGCAGCAGCTCACCTTTTAGGTTCCAAACCTTGACTTGGCGATCGTCCCCTGCCGTCACCAACTGTTGACCATCTGGCGTAAAGTCAACCCCCCAAACCTGTCCCTCATGACCCTTCCAGGACTTTAGCACCGTCCCATCCGGTTGCCATAACGTAATCATGCCATAATCCCCGATCGTAGCAATTTTACTCCCACTCACACTCACCCCATTCAGCGGCCCACCCCCATCCCAGACCTCCATCAGGGACTTATTCAAGCGCCACACCTTCACCGACTTATCCAAACTAGCCGAAACAATGCGACTCCCATCAGGACTAAACCCCACCTTGGGAACCCAATGGGTATGACCAATTAAGGTTTTTTGCAAACTGTTATTATCCAACCCCCCCCAAATTTTAATAGTCTTATCCTTACTTGCCGTCACAAACTGTTTCCCATTCGGACTAAATCGTACATCTAAAACAGTATCTTCATGGGCTTCAATTTGCTTAAGAAAGCCCTCCTCAGTCCAAAAACTTACCGTCCCTTTTTTCTGTCCTGTTTCCTCATCAACGACCTGACCGGCAGTCGCCAAAAGTCCCCTTTCTGACCAACTCATGCTATATATTTCTTGCACTTCTGGCTCGCCCACAAAAGTTTTCACTAACGAGCCATCCAAACTCCAAAAGCGAATCTTGCCGTCAAAACTAGCCGTGGCAACCAACTGACCATCGGGAGAAAATACCACACTTAAAACAGGAAAATCATGGGATAAAGTAACCACTTCCGAGCCATCTTTACGCCAGACTTTTACGGTTTTATCTCGACTCGCTGAAGCAATCAAAGGATTCTTCGGGTCTTGATGAGCAGCGAGAGCAATAACTTGATCCCTATGACCTTTTAATTCCACATATTCTATCCGATCTAAGTTTGCCACCTTGCCTAAATCAGGAAACTTGCCTAAATTCCACAGTTTAATACTATGATCCCAACTGCCAGAGGCTAACCATTTTCCATCCTCCAGAAACACCAAACTGGTAATAATATCTTGATGACCGGGAATCGTGAAACCAGGCTTGCCTTGCTCATCCCAGATGCGAATGGTGCGGTCTTCCCCTGCGGTTGCAATTAGTTTACCATCGGGGCTAAAAGTGGCAGCATAAACCCCATCTTTATGCCCCTCTAAGCGATTTTCTTCACTAATTCTATAAACTGCATAGGATAGGGTTTTCTCAATTGTATCGGACACTGATTTAGGCAAAAATGGCGTACTTTTAATTTGTTCTCCCGCCTTCAGTCCGGTGGTTAAACCTTCAATTTCATTATTCAGTCCTACTAAAGCTTCAGAAGATGTCCCTAATGTTTTAATCTGATTAATCACCCCATTCCAGGCAAATCCCGCTAATCCTACGATAAAAAAGCCCGCACCCACTAAGAGCAAATTTAAAATCAACTTTCGCTGTCGTTCACTTTTTTTATGTTTCGCTTTTGCTTGGGCTAATGCGGTTAATAATGTTTTTTCTTGCCGCAAGTTTTCCAGAACGAGTTTTCCTTTCGATAAGCGTTTTTTCTCCTGGTCTATAGATTCTGATTCGGACGTAGAATGATTGGAATTAGGGATATAATCTTCCAAATCCTGTTGTACTACCTTATAGCGCTCTTCAGCGATTTGAGAAATGAGAAGATTTTCATCCCGTAAGGCTTCAATTTCTTTTTGATTTTGGTCGTTTTCTTCCTGAAGTTGCGATCGCTCCTGGTGAATAGCCTGTTGTTTCTGACTTTGGATAAACTCAACCAGATAATCATGAACCAACTGATACCGAGGTTCGGGTTGTTCGGGAATCGGATAGATTAAGCCCGATCCAAAGAAAATATCTAAAATTAGCTCTAGGGTTTCTGGAGCAAGATCGGAACCCATTTGGGCTAAAATTTCGGATTTTGTTTTTAATGGACGATTGTCATCTTCATCGATAAAAGTGTAAACTACTTTTCGGGCATGATACTCGTTCTTTTCTCCACAATCTGCAATCACAGACTCTAAAAAATTCTCGACTAATTTGTGCTTAGATTCGACTTGAAGATATTGCTCTAGTGTGGTAATGTTAAGCTCTTGAAGTTGAGAGCCAACAATTTGTAATTCAATTGGTCTGACTTCATTGGTTCCGACTGATAAATCATTGACTAAAGCCTCAATCAAATCATCATCCAGTTCAAATTGAGTCTTCTGAGTCAAATTTTTAATCACTTCAAAGGTATGTACTTTGGAAAAATTGCCCAAAGCATAGCGATTACTTTTATCGAGTAAATTACAGGCGATCGCCTCCAAGGATATATTTTGTTCAATTTCTAACAGATGATGCAAGTAATCTTCCCGAATTGAGAAAATAATTTTCAGCCCTGCTTGATTGATGCACTGTTCTAAAAACTGATAAAAGCGTTGTCGCTTTTCAGGCTCAGTACAAACAAAGAAAAATTCTTCAAACTGGTCAAAAATGAGTACTGTCAAGCCACTTTGATCGGCAGTTTGGTCGAAGATTTGTAGATAAGCTTCTGGGGTATAATCTGAGATTTCTCTCGGTGTAAATTGAAAGTGTTTTAAGGATTGATTGAGGGCTTTTCCCAAATTGACTATCCAATCGGAATATACGCGCATAACGACCGGAACTGGAATTTGATCTCCTAGAGTGGTTCGATGCAACGTGGGCACTAATCCTGCGCTGACAATCGAACTTTTTCCTACTCCAGAAGGGCCATGAATCACCGTTATTTTATAATCCGGACGACTAATCCGATAAAGGAGGTTTTGCACATCTTTTTGACGGTTAGAGGTAGAAATCGCTTCAGCGACTTCCCCAACCTGTGCATCAGTTTCTATGCGATTAGCCAAGAGGGGATTTAAGGCCTGTTGAGCGGGTCTTAATTGGGCTGCCCCCACAAAGGGACGTAATCCATACTGGGACTGGACTGAGCGCTGTTCTTGTTTGAGTAAAAAGGCTTCTCGATAACACTGTTCATCAAAATAGAGCGATCGCAGCCCTTTCAATAAGCGTAAATACCGGTGTGGATCATGGCGAGCATTGCTTTGGGTAATGGCATATTCTAGTTTATGTTTCGCTGCTGCTAACGTCTGATACGCCTGTTGATAGTGCTTCAAATGACGCAAACATTGGACTAATTGTAATTGAAATAACTGAGACCAGAGGAGAGGATATAATCCTTGTGGTAAAGGCGGGAAATCTTGGTCAATAGGTGGGTCTGCTGCTGAGTCTAAAATTGCCAAACACTGCTTTAATTGCTCGCGGGCTATTTCCAACTTTCCCTGTTCTAGGGCGAGTTTTCCTAAAAAACCATAATCGAGAGCTAACTGAATGGGTAAACCATACTGCTGATGCAAATCAAGAGACTTTTGGGTAAACTCTACAAGAGTTTCCCAGGCTTGTAAATGTTGCAGTACATCACTGACTTGTCCCGTCATTTGCGCCATTAAATCTTGCCGTTCAGCATCTTGAAAGCACTGTATAGCCTGATAGAAATAATGCCACGCCTGTTCCCATAATTGCTGATTTTCTGGGTTTTCTTGGGCGGGATAAAAGGAACAAAGTCCTAGATAGAAGAGCAATAGGCCTTGATGCTCTAAATTGGGCTGAGGGGATAACTGTTGTTCATAATTTAATGCAGTTTGATAAGAATCGATCGCGCCTTCAATCTGCCCTTGCATCAATCGATCGTGACCTAAAAGAATCGCTACTCTTGCTTCTAAACTGTCATCAAATACAGTTTCTCGGCGCTCCAGGGTAGAGAGCGCAAATTCTAATTCTGCACGATGTTGGCCGCATCCACCCTGTTTGGGAGAAATAAAAGACAGGGGAAATGCGAGCAGTTGTTTATGCTCGCGACTTAAGAGATTGTCGAGTAAGGTTTGTGCTTTCTGGATAATCAGGGTAGAGAGCGCTTCGGTGGTCAGATCGAAGGAGATGGGATTAGCGGCAAAGTTGGCAAAATCGGGTGCAAGTTGCAAAAATTGATGGAGTAGGCGATCGTTGACCCATAAAACGAGGGGACAGTTGAGTTGTTTGCGAAATTCATCCCGGATAACATTGGTGGAAATTAAGATATCTTCTAAGTTAATGACGGATTCTAGACCTAAGACCAATAATGCAGAGGGTCGATCTTTAGTTAGGGCAAAATCAGCTTTAACCGTGTGATATAAATGGTTAATGTCTGGGGATAATTGCAAGCATCGAAATGGGGGAATTTCATCCGTTATTTTTGGCGATCGCGCCTTCAATACCTCCGATAGCTGCTTTAATACCTTTTCTCGCAATTGGACATAGTTACAGCGTACTAAAATTAAGGAAAATTGCCCTTGAGACAGGGAAATAGCTCGGGCCAACTGTTTGAGGGCCCGTTCATTCTCTATGAAGTCGCAATCTTCCCACTGTTGTTCTGTGCTAACCATTGCTTGAACTTTTGATGCTCGTATAGGGCGGGATTGAGGGCAAACCAAGAGCCTTCAGCATCTCGGTACTCAAAGACAAACATACTGCGTAATAGGGTCAAGTACTCTAGGTCTCCTTGTACGCTTTGCTGATTGACCACTCGATACAAGAGTTCCCATATCTCATCGTTAATCGAGGTGGTTAAATAATCCCGACGGTCTCGAATGACTGTCTCTAGTATATCCCGTGAAAAGGGCGGGTCTTCTTGTTGCAGACAACTAAAGAGCATTCCCAAGAGGTTTCGCATGTGACCCCCACTGACTTCACAGAGCCTATCTAAGGTATCGGGGTGGTCAAAGAGTTCTAAAATACAGGCCTGTTGCTCTTCTAAGGGGCGATCGGGAAATGCACGGGTTAAGACCATATGCTGCAAGAGTTGCATCCCTTTGGGGAAGGGTTCTCCAGTGCGGGTTTTCACCGGAACCATGGGGAGAACTTTGGGAGTAATTCCTCCTCCAAGGCGGTTTTTTAGGGTTTCGCATTCACTGGAAAAAATCAGGGAGAGGGGAATCGTATAGACGAGATGACAGTCGAGTTGACGCAGTTGCGCACCTCGGTCAATGAATAGATATTCAGGTAAGAGTCGTCCAGTAGGCCCTGCTTGATTATGTACCCGGTCGAGGTTATCGATAATGACGACTAATCCTTTTTTCCCCTGACGCTTGAGTTGCGCTGTGGCGACTTGCAGGAGTTCTTGGTTGATGGCTTCTAAAATACTGGCGGTGCGGGGTTCGAGATAGTTGCGAAGACGATGGCGCAATTTTTGACTTTCTTTGGTTTTGGCGGTGATTTTGGCAATACCGAGGGGAAGGGAGAATTCTAGTTCGCCGCTACTGTTGGCGCTGATGTCTCCTACTCCAGGAATGGATGCTTCGGCGCTTAAGTCAATGGGCGTTTGCAGAAAGTCTACCGCGTCTTTGAGCAGGGTTTTGAACGTGCGCGGTTGCAGTTCGATAGAGCGTTGCTGTAAATGTTCGCTGACTTGACGGGCGATCGCCAATAAAATATCGGTAATGTCAATATCGCCCATATCTAGGTCTTCAGAGGACTCAAAGTAGACCACCTCGAAGTTTTGTTCCTCTAGCAAGGCTTTTAAGCGCAATAGTTCGGTGGATTTTCCGCATCCAATATGGCCGGTGAACAGTTGGCACGTGGGGCGATCGGGGGATAGGGTGATAATGGTACGACCCAAGGCTTTGACAATTTTGCCCCCCCGCACAGAAGAAAAATCAATATAATAGCGGCTATTGTCAGGATCGCCCAAGTCTAATGGTGCAGATGGATTGCAGGCTTGGTAAAATCGCCCTAAATCTAAAGTCATAAGTTTATGTATGGTGACGCGCTAGAGAATAGAAAATAGGCAATTGGGCTAACATCCTAACCAGGTACAATCCCCTCGTCCTCCCCGTTGATCTCTGGCTTCTGGATTGACCAAGGGTTTGATTCGATTCGGCTGACTCTGGTCTGAAGCCGAAAAAGAGTCCAGGGGTTGCTTGGACGAAAGGGGATAATCGGACCCATCGCTATAAAGAGGATTCATCCCTAAACAGAATACGATCGCGATCGGTACAATTCTACGATTGTTGAACATGATAACCTTCTCCTTCACCCCATTGAGCGGGGAGTTCTATAGAAACTCAGCTATGGTCTGAAGACCTAATTCACTATTCATCCCATTCCCTTGGACTTCAGGAAGACAGAATTCAGGTATTGTCTCTATATTTCCAAAAGACGATAAATCAAGTCTAAAAGTTCATCTTACTCATTACTCAAGGGTGAAAGTCATATATAATGTACATTTTGTCAAGTCCCAAATATGGACAGAAAGTAATTAAATCACACTATTTATGGACTACTCAAGGAAAGGTGAAAAGCTCCTTCCATTTTTCTTAACTTTCTGAGGGACAAAACTCAACTAGGGAACTATAATGAGAAAATTACCGCTTTTATTGAGATTATTTTTTAATAGTGCTAAAAACTTTGTTGTACTTCTTCAAACATTACAAAGCAACCGGTATTGTCGGTTTTATTGGGATTGCTATTTCAATTACAGCCAGCATACTGGTGTACCGATGGGAAGTGACTAAAGGTTTAGAGAAGTTTGAGCAACAATCGACCATTTTAGTCACTGAGCTACAAAGCAAGTTAGATAGCTATACCCAATTAACTCGCTCTATGGGTGCTTTTTTTAATGCTAGTTCAGAAGTAAATCAGAAAGAATTTCAAAATTTTTCTCAAACCTTGTTGCCCTACTATGATGGTTTGTTGGGGCTAGGCTGGGCAAAAAGAGTGGAAGCTCAACAACGGCAGAGCTATGAGCAGCAATTCTACGAGATCGTCGAATTAAGCGATCGCGGCGATCGGGTTGCAGCCGGCGATCGTACCATTCACTTTCCAACCACATATATCGAGCCTTTAGATGAACTGCAAGACTATCTTGGCTCCGACGCAGCAGCCGATCTCAAACGGTTGCAGGCCTTAGATCGGGCAGAATATTTGGAACTGAGCGTGACCACTCCATTAGTCACCCTAGAAAATGGCCAGCCAGGCTTTCTCATTTACTATCCAGTCTTCGATGAGAATGAGGTATTTCAAGGAGCGGTATTTGGCTTATACGAATTGCAAACTTGGCTAGAAGCAGCACTTTACAACCTCAATCTAAACAACATCGATTTTTATATCTATGGCCTACCCGAAGATCAGTTAGATTCAGCTTTAAATAAAACGAGGGTCAGTGCCAGTGAAGGATTTTTAATGGCCTATAAATCTGACAACGAAACCCTCACCCAATCTCCAGATGTAGCACAGTTAAGCAAACTAGAGTCTGGATTGGGGACATGGCGAGAGTCTAACCCCTGTCCCTATCAATCTCAATGGCAATTCTGTATTCGTTCAATGAATATGGATCGACAGGAACTTTCCCTGCTCGTCTTGCCCGCTTCCCCTCATTCCCTGTTGAATTGGCGAGCTGCAAGTGTACTGGCCTTAGGTTTATTGGGAACTGGTTCGTTAGTGATGTACTTATCAATTGCCACATGGACTCAATTAAATGTTGACACTAAAAATAAGGAGTTAGAAGAGTTATTACAAGAATTACAACAGGCTCAACTGCAATTAGTACAAACCGAAAAAATGTCCAGTTTAGGACGATTAGTGGCAGGAGTTGCCCATGAAATCAATAATCCAGTTAATTTTATTTATGGGAATGTACAATATGCAAAAACATATTTTGAAGATATTTTTAATTTGGTGTGTGAATATCAAAAAGAACATTCTGAACCCAGTGAAAATATCCAAGCTATGATAGAAGATATCGATTTGGATTTTCTTGCTGAAGATTTACCCAGCTTGTTAGATTCTATGCAGATAGGGACACAACGGTTGAAACAAATAATTTTATCATTACGGAATTTTTCTCGGTTAGACGAATCAGAAGTCAAAGCCGTAGACATTCATCTCGGTATAGATAGTACATTAATGATTTTGAATAGTCGTATCAAAGCTCAAGGTCAACGACCAGAGATCAAAATTGTCAAACAATATGGTTCTATTCCTCCAATTCAATGTTATGCCGGTCAGCTTAATCAAGTTTTTATGAATATTTTGAGTAATGGAATCGATGCTTTAGAGGAACACTTTACTGCACAGAAGAAAGAAGAGCAATCACCTACCATTGTCATTGAAACGTCTCAAGAAGATCGGGACTGGATTGCCATCAAAATCATAGATAATGGCCCCGGTATTCCTGCTGAATTACATTCCCGACTATTCGATCCATTTTTTACGACCAAGCCCATTGGCAAAGGAACAGGACTGGGATTATCAATTAGTTATAAAATTATTACTGAGAAACATGCAGGACATTTGATGTTTTCATCTATAGTGGGAAAAGGGACAGAATTCATCATAAAGTTACCCCTATCCCAGATTTTCTTACCTTCTTAAAAAAGATCTAAAGAGAGTGATTATACTCTCTCTTCTAAGTTCGGAACTCACGTGTATATTCCTTGATGTTTCTGAATAGTACGATATAGCCCTTCACGGTAGTCCATAGATAATAGGGTTGTGGTACATGGCTTTAAGAGTTTGATATTGTACTTCACAACATCACAAAGCGCTGTCATTAACCGAATAATCGCAATCTCGTCTCTTGACCAATCTTTGTGGTAAAGAATGGATCAAAAATGTTCTGTTGAATCTCCGAACGAATCCCTTAACCATTGTCTTTGAACACTTAAGGGGTGACAAGGAGGCTCAATAGTAGGGAGGGTGGAGGTAGATATTTAAGGAAGACTCTTCCTGGATCGGAGAATTTGTTCCAGCCACTAATGTGTCGATTCTCTAGATTATGGTACTCAATCTTTTCCAATTTCTGGGTTTCCTCATTATTCGCCCTATCTCCACTATCCCCGATCCTGGCGTATAGATTATAATGTCCTAAAGGATTTCTTAAATCTTCTTAACCTTGCTAATGTCCGGAAACTCTTCATTATCTCCTCAACACCCCAATTCTACATTCCCTTGGACTCGTGTAATCACGGGTTTAGTGGCCATTCCCATTGCCCTATCGGTCACATTCTTGGGGGGCTGGTATTTTACTCTGGGATTTGGGATTATCGTTTATCTCGGTCAATGGGAATATTTTCAAATGGTGCGGGCGAAGGGCATTCTCCCAGCCGCCAAGACTACTGTGGTCATTACCCAGATTTTGTTGGTCATCTGTACGATTTCGTCTTCTTTAGCCGATGCAGTTGTACCGGTTGCCGGTACGTTGATTTGTTTTTATTTACTCTTTCAACCGAAGTTAGCGACGATCGCCGATATTGCCTCTTCTATTTTAGGCTTATTCTATTGTGGCTATTTGCCCAGTTATTGGGTCAGGTTGCGCTCCATGGGCGAAACCTCTAGTTTGCAATGGAGTTTAGCCCTTCCCAATCATTGGCCTGCTTGGCAGGAGGTGCCCATGGGCTTTAAGTTAACCCTATTGTCGTTCGTCTGTATCTGGGCTGCCGATATTGGCGCTTATGCGTTTGGGAAGTTATGGGGGCGCACTCGACTCTCGCAAATTAGCCCTAAAAAGACTGTTGAAGGAGCTGTTTGTGGGGTGATTGGTAGTATCATTGTGGCTATGGGTGGGGCATATTTCCTCCATTGGCCCTACTGGGAATTCACTGGGTTAACCTTGGGTTTAATGATTGGTATTGCCAGCTTGCTTGGTGATTTAACTGAGTCGATGATGAAACGGGATGCGGGAATTAAGAATTCTGGCGAGCTACTTCCTGGTCATGGTGGCATTCTGGATCGGGCCGATAGTTATGTATTTACTGCGCCTTTAGTGTATTATTTTGTTACTTTGCTTTTGCCCCTGTTGTCCCCAGGGAGTTAGGGAAGAACGGTAATTTGACCCATACAGAAAACTTTTTCGGGACTGAGGTAGAGCTGTTGAAGGGCAACCTCAGTCCCTAACTCTATTTCTAGACTATTTAATGGATTAGGAAATAGTCCATCTGGAGCTTGAATGGTTAGGGGATGAAAGCGCAGTAGATGGCCTTCAACCAGTTCTAGAGAGCTATCTATATTCAGACTAGCTTGAAGATCGTCGGGTTGGGGCCAGGTAGCACTGAGAGTCAGTTGGCTACAGCCGAGGATGATGCTGTGCCACTGGGGTACAGACGTGGCTAGAAGGCGCTCTCCATCTGCTCCACTCGCCTTGAGGAGTTCTCGCAACAATTCAGTGAGTCCTTGGGAGAGCAAACCGTCAGGAATCAGAGAGTTCCGCAGTTCTTGGGCCGTAATTTGCAGTTGTCCCGTGACGAGGATGGGTTCGAGCAAACGTAGGGGTTTGCGCCGCAGAACTTGGGGTAAGTTGGTGTGAATGGTTTGAGCTTCGAGATCGATTTGACTGAGATGGAGTCCTTGGTAGGTGGCTTGACTGGCTTGGACGGCAACGTGGGGAATGAGACCTGATAGAATTTGGCGATCGCCGGCATCAATACTCAGATGCAAATCTTGGATATCTTCAGCTTGGGATTTGAGCCACAGTTGTAAGGCAGGAGAAAGTACCCGACTAATAAGACCGTGTTTACTGGTTGGAGAAGTCATATCCATTAAAAATCAAAATGGGTAGCCAATTCTAGCCTAAATATAACCTTTCCTGGCTCCTTTTTCGATTAGAAAGCTTTCTAATTCCTCAGATATTCCTGGATTATTAATAAACTTTGCACCGTTTACCTCCATAGTTTGGTCATACTTAACCTCTGTCAAGTCAGTACCTATAAGCTTAGTATTCGTTATCCCTTTTTGGAGATTCATTCTCAGTATTATTTTCTCCTCTCGTTTCGGGGGATGAAACAGCTTGGGTTTCATCAAGATTATGCTCTTGAATCGTTGGAGAAGTTTGTGCCTGGGGGTTGGGTGCTGAATGAGTCATGATAGTTAAAATGATTTTTATGAAGAGAACAGAAAATCAAACTACCGATCGCACGGATGTGCTTTAGTTTAGCATACCCAAAACCAGTATCGTGTAACAATTTATGACTTCGATTTTAGTTTTGTGAATCAGCAGCAGTTGCGGTAGAATGACTCTGCGATCGCCATACTCAATGCCCATGTCAAGCCAAACAGCTATCAATTCCAAGCCTTCTGTTACCCTCGAAGAGGCAATTAGAAACAGTCAAACCTATCTCCTTTCTCAACAATATCCCCAAGGGTACTGGTGGGCGGAACTCGAATCGAATATTACCATCACCGCAGAGATGGTCATGTTGCATAAAATTTGGGGAACAGACAAAACCCGGCCGCTGCATAAAACTGAAGCTTATCTGCGATCGCAACAACGAGACCATGGCGGCTGGGAACTATATTATGGAGATGGGGGCGACCTAAGTACCTCCGTCGAAGCATACATGGCGCTCAGACTGCTTGGTGTACCTGCATCTGACCCCGCATTGCAAAAAGCCAAAACCCTAATTCTGCAAAAGGGAGGCATCAGCAAAAGCCGCATTTTTACTAAGATTCATCTGGCCCTATTGGGATGTTATGACTGGCGCGGCGTGCCATCTATTCCCCCCTGGGTGATGCTCTTGCCCAATGAATTTTGGTTCAATATCTATGAACTGTCCAGTTGGGCTAGAAGTAGCACCGTTCCTCTAATTATTGTATGCGATCGCCGCCCCGTCTATCGCATTACCCCCGACTTTAACCTGAATGAACTCTACAGCGAAGGTATCCACAACGTCCGCTATGAACTCCCCCAAAACCAAGATTGGACCGATATCTTTGTCTGGTTTGACCAAGGATGTAAACTCGCAGAAGAATTAGATTGGGTGCCCTTTCGTCAGGAAGGACTCCAAGCCGCCGAGCGCTGGGTATTAGAGCGCCAAGAACCCAGTGGAGACTGGGGTGGCATTATTCCCGCCATGCTCAACTCCATGCTCGCCCTCCACTGTCTAGGGTACAGCCTCCGCGACCCCTTTGTGCAACAGGGATTAGCCGCCGTAGACCGATTTTGTATCGAAACCGAAGACATCTATAGCACCCAAGCCTGTGTTTCCCCCGTTTGGGATACCATTTGGGTATTACGCGCCCTGGTAGAATCGGGATTAGCACCTAACCATCCCGCACTTGTTAAAGGAGGAGAATGGTTACTCGATAAACAGGTGTTAGCCTATGGAGATTGGGCTATTAAAAACAGAGTCGGTAAACCCGGCGGTTGGTCATTCGAGTTTGACAACCAATTTTACCCCGATCTCGACGATGCGGCCGCAGCAGTCATGAGTTTAATCGGGTTAGAGCTACCCGACGAAGAAAAAAAATGGGGCGCGATCGCCCGTTGTGTAAACTGGATTATGACCATGCAATGTCAGGGTGGTGGATGGGCAGCCTTTGACATCGATAACGATCAAGATTGGTTAAATAGTCTCCCCTACGCAGACCTCAAAGCCATGATTGATCCCAACACCGCCGATGTCACCGCCAGAGTCCTAGAAATGCTCGGCGAATTAAAACCCCATTCTGAGCAGCTCTCAACACAGTTCACTGAGCAAAGTCGAAGTGAGCGCACCCGCAAAGCCTTAACCTATCTCCAACAAGAACAAGAACCCGAAGGCTGTTGGTTTGGCCGTTGGGGCGTAAACTACATTTATGGAACCAGTGGCGTACTTTCTGCCCTCGCCCTCATTGCTCCAGATAACCATAAAACCCACATTACCAAAGCCGCCAACTGGCTCATTTCCTGCCAAAATGCCGATGGAGGATGGGGTGAAACCTGCCGCAGTTATCATGACCCCAGCTTAAAAGGCATCGGCACTAGCACCCCCTCCCAAACAGCTTGGGCATTAATCGGATTATTAGCGGCCGGAGAAGCCACGGGAACCTTTCCCTGGGATACCTTAGAATGGGGAATTAACTATTTACTCTCCTCCCAACTGCCCAATGGACAATGGGAAGAAGCCGAATTTACCGGAACCGGTTTCCCCTGCCACTTCTATATCAAATACCACTTTTACGCCCAATATTTTCCCTTAATTGCCCTGAGTCGATATCGTGCGCTACGCGCTGGTAATGGGCAGGGTTAATGATTAATGGTGAATTAATATTATGTACGATCTCAAAGCAATTATTATCGGCGGAGGAATCGGTGGATTAACTACCGGAATTGCCCTCAAAAAAGCCGGATATGAAATTGAAATCTATGATAGGGTGCGAGAATTTTGCCCAGCCGGTGCAGGAATTTCCTTATGGTCAAATGGGATTAAGGTTCTCAATTCATTAGGGTTGGCAGAAGAGATGATCAAAATTGGTGGAAGGATGAATCGGATGGAGTATCGCTCCCACCAGGATACCCTATTCAATGCCATTGATTTACATCCCTTAATTGCCCAAGTGGGACAGCGCCCCTATCCCGTTTCCCGGACAGAGTTACAAGCGTTATTATTGCAAACTGTAGGAGAAGAAAATGTAACGCTCAATTGTAACTGTGTGAGTGTTGCTGAAGATGAAAATGGCGTAACTGCCAGTTTTGAAGATGGCAGAACCACTCGTGGAGATCTGTTAATTGCTGCTGATGGGATTCACTCCATGATTCGTCCGCTGGTGACAGGAGAGAGCAGTGAGCCTCGATATGCAGGATATGTAAATTGGAATGGTATAGTCGAGGCAGAAGCACAAGAAATCGATCCAGATTGCTGGGTAATTTATGTAGGAGAAGGTAAACGCGCTTCCCTGATGCCGATAGGAGGAGAGCGGTTTTATTTTTTCTTTGGTTGTCCCATGGAAAAAGGGACAGGGGTTACACCGGAAAATCGCCAACAGGAATTGGCAGATATTTTCCGAGGATGGGCAAATCCGGTACAAACTTTAATTCAAACCCTGAATCCTTTAGCCACAAATCGCTTAGAGATTCATGACCTAAATCCCTTAAAGACTTTAGTTAAAGGACGGATTGCTCTACTTGGAGATGCGGGACATGCAACCACCCCGACTTTAGGTCAAGGGGGTTGTCAAGCGATGGAGGATGCGGCAGTTTTATGTCGCTATTTAGTCACCACTAATATCAGTGTTGCGGATGCTTTAAAACGCTATGAAGTCGCCCGCAAAACTCGGACAGCAGAATTAGTTTTGAAGGCAAGAAAGCGCACGGATACTATTTATGGAAAGGAGATGACGGTGACTCGAAACTGGTATGATTCTTTGAGTCAAGAATCGGCAAGCGATGTCATTAATGCCCTGGCAAAAGTGATTTTAGGCGGGCCTTTTAACTAAAAACAATCAATTATTTTAAGCACTACGATTAATTGAAACCACTTTTAAGCTAGATTTCCCAACCGGTTCTGACTCTAACCCATATCGGACTCGAATTTGATCGCACGGAATAATTTCTACCCTGTGATAGTCACTGGTGAATTGATAGTGAATTTGGAGTTGGGCCATTTCTGGAGCTTCAAAAACCAATCGTTCTTCTGGATCAACGAGCCGTTCAAAGTACCAATTTTCTGCGTTATCGATTTTTAAGATTTGAACGGAATGACTGTCGTTTTTGTAGTAACACAACATCCAGTTTTTTCTATCCAAGGTTTGGGGATATAACATTGATGAATCCTCCTTAGTGAAACAATAGTAAAACAATAAACAAGTCGTTTGGATTTATGCACTCACAACCAACATGTTTTGATGTTTCTCCCCGATCCACTCCTCAATAAAGGGAGAAGTGAGCGAGAGATCGATCTCGAAGGACCGACTCAAACGAACAGGCATTTCTTGATGACAGTGAGTACAATACCAATACATTCCTGTAGATCGAATATGTCTGAGTAATGGGTAGGAGCAACAAGGACAATTGATTTCTAACATGAGGTCTTCTCCTCTGAGGTAATTCAAGGATCAACAATGAGATGAGGGGATAGATAATCGCACAACTGTAAAGCTAAGGAAGGCTCACTGGTGGAAATGAAGTTAAAGGCTTTCAATTCTGAAATGTTATGGAGCAACTTCTGAAGCTCTCCAGTTTGTTCAATGAGTAGAATTTTAGGATGCATCACTCTCTTAACTCCACAATCTATCGCCCATCAGTGTTTAGACCTCTGATTTGATCCATGCTCCCAAACTTTAAGAGACAAATGTGAGGATTTTGTGATTCTGTTTGTACAGGGGATAAAACTTAACAATTCTTCAGATAGTTAGGGGGATGGGGAGGCGCAGGGATGGGAAGAAGATTGTATGGCTCTCGACTGCTGACTGCCTAGTACCGAGGGCTATATTTCTGACCAATTGAGAAGCGAACAAATTTGTTGCACTAACCCCATGGCATCAAAGGGTTTAGTAATCACCCCAGTAACCCCTAAATCTTCAATAAACTGCTGTTTTTCACTATTTTTGGCCTTGGCTGTGAGGAGAATGGTGGGAATGTTTTGGGTCAAGGGATTGGCTTGTAGGGCTTGATAGGTGGCCTTACCATCCATACCGGGCATCATCATATCTAAAAGAATGGCATCCGGCTGTTGAGAAGCGGCCTGTTCTATGCCCTCTTGACCTGACGAAGCGGGTATTACGTCCCATCCTGCTGCTGCTTCGAGGGAAATCTGAATAATTTCTCGTACGCCATCATCATCATCAATGACTACAATCCGTTTGTTGGCCATGATTTATCCCTCTCTTTGGCTATAGATGGATAGGCAAAGCGAAAACCGACTCCCTTGGTTTAATTGGCTTTCTACCCAAATCCGTCCTCCATGTTGCTCCACAATACTGCGGCAGATGGCTAGACCTAAACCCGTGCCTCCCTTACGACGGGAATCAGAAGCATCGACTTGATGGAAACGCTCAAAAATGGACTCCAATTTATCTTCTGGAATTCCTCGCCCCCAATCTTCGATGGTAAAGATGAGGTGGGGGGAGTCCCAACAGGGGGAATACGGCAGGCTGCAATAAGGCTGGCGATCGCCGATCCGATCGCTAGGAGAGCCAAGGATGGCTGTTAACCTAACCTGACTTCCTGGATCGGAAAACTTAATCGCATTGCTTAACAAATTGGTTAGCACTTGTAACATACGGTCTAAATCCGCATAAAACTCTATGCCTGAAGTCTGTTCTGAAACCACAAGGGTCACTCTAGCGCGGCTGGCCATCACCTGCATTTGCTCTACAGCGAGCCGTAATAATTCGTTGACAGCGATCGCCTGTTTTTGTAAACGAATCTTGCCAGACTCTAGGCGCTCTAATTCCAGGATATCATTGACCAATCTCACTAAACGCTCTGCACTTTCAGCCGCAATATCGATCACATGCTTTCCTTTGGCGGAACTTGGATCGACTAAGCCAGTGGATAATAAATTTAACCCTCCATGAATGGAGGTTAAGGGGGTACGCAATTCATGGCTCACTACGGAAATAAATTCATCTTTCATCCGTTCAATAGCGTAACGTTCGGTAATATCTTCACCAATACTCATGGTCCCGATCTCCTCTCCCTGGGCATTATGGAGTTGGGTGTTATTCCAGGCGATCTTTTTCTCTTCCCCAGACTGGGTCAGCAAAGTATGTTGATAATGGGGATTCCCTTCGGGAGTTAGCATCGCTTGGAAAGCACGGCGTACTTTGGAACAAGCATGGGCTGGAATCAGGGTGTCAAACCAATTTTTGCCGATGATTTCCGAGGCTTTATAGCCCGTTAATTCGGCAAAAAAAGGATTAACATATTCAATGTTTCCCTGGCGATCGAGTCCCACAACCAACAAGCGTACATTTTCCAGTAGGGTTCGCCATCGGCGTTCCGCTTCCTCCAGAATCGCCTTACTTTGTTTTTGGGCGGTAATATCCTGCATCACCACCATGCCAGCAAAAATCTGGCCCTGTTCATTTCTGAGGGGATTAGCGCGATAGTGGTAAGTTCGTTCTTGATAGGTGATTTCTGTGGCCACGGTTTGCCCTACTAAGGCAGAATGATAGATAAATTCGGTGTTTTGCAAGAGGTCAGCCGGCAGGACTTGGTTAATTAATTGACCTTCTAGGCGATCGCCGTCCAATCCCATAGCGGCTAATCCAACTCCGTCAGCAATGGTATAGCGGAACTGTCGATCGAACAGGAATACCGCCCCTTGGGGAAAATTCTGCACGAGGGTGCGATATTGTTTGTGGGAGTTACGAAGTTGAGTTTCCGTCCGTTGTCTTTGTTCGAGTTCCTCTCGCAACCGGTGATTGGCTGAGGCTAGTTCAGCCGTCCGTTGGGCGACTCGGACTTCTAGATGTTCATTCGTACTACGCAGGAGTTCTTCCGTTTCTTTACGGGTGGTGATATCTTTGGCAATTCCGGCTCGCCGATACACCTTGCCGTTGGCATCAAAAATGGGAAAGCCTCGATCCCAAATCCAGCGAAGGTTGCCATTGGGTTGCCTGATGCGATATTCGAGATCGAAAGTATAGGAAGATTGGAGAATGGCGCTAATCCTGGGGCGATCTCTCGGATGTATGGCTTCTACAAACGACTGGGGCCGTTCATAGAGGCTCTGTTGAGTGCGTCCCCAAATCCTTTCATAGGCGGGACTCACATAGAGTATTTGGTCGAGGCTCGCCGTGGTCATCCAGAACACATCATCCGTATTTTCAGTCAGTTGGCGGAACTTTTCCTCACTCTCAGCGTGAGCGTGATGGGTTCTCAGAGCTATAATCCCATAGGTGATATCTTCACTTAATTCGCACAGAAGCTGAAGTTCAGAGGCATCAAAGGCATCGGGTTGGCTAGAGTACAGGTTGAGGACAGCAAATACGCCTTGGTCAGTTTTCAGGGGAAGGGCAATGGAGGAACGATAGCCCCGTTGCTTGGCTTGGGTTCGCCAAGGAGTATAGTGAGGATTGGTAAGAATGTTTTGGAACGCACAAAGTTGACCGGTACGGGCAGCTGTTCCGGTAGGGCCTCGGCCTCGTTCAGTATCAGCCCAAGTGATGTGGAGCTGGTCAAGATATCCCTCTTCATACCCAGCTTTGGCCATGGGGGTAATGCTTTTTTCGGTATCCTGTTGTACATAGCCAATCCAAGCGAGGCGATATCCCCCCAGGTTCACGAGGATGTCACAGATATTCTGGAGTAGGTCAGTTTCGTAGGTGGAACGGACGATAATGCTCCGCATCGCTGACACGATCGCCTGGTTACAGTTGCTGAGGGTATGGAGAGCGCGGTTGAGGCGATGGAGTTCGGCTTCATTGCTTTTGCGATCGCTAATATCTGTGTAATGTTCGATGCGACCCCCTGTGTATAGACCGGATTCAATGGGTTGACTCAAGTGTTCTAACCATCGTTCTTGACGGTCGGAAGCTGGGAGAATATGGCATTCAAAGTTCTTGGTATAGGTGTTATGGTCGTAGGTGGCTAAGACTGTATCTTTGAACTGTTGAGGATCGGCAAAGAAGTATTGAATGCGATCGCGAATTAGCTCTCGTTTATCCCGGCCGATAATCTCTTCCCGATGAATTCCAAAAAAGTTTTCTAGGGTTTGGTTCACCCAAACCACCTTAAAGTTGGCATCCAGGATAAAAATACCGACGGCGGATTTATCTAGCACATCATTGGTGAGGGAACTGTAGCGAGCCTCACTTTCTCGTAGGGCAGCCTCCGCTTGTTTGCGATCGGTAATGTCTTCGGAAATACAAAGTAAATATTCTGGCTCATACTCTTCTCCATAAATGGGCACTTTTATGGTATGTAAAATTCGCTGGCCGAGAGGATAACTATCGACCCGTTCTTCCAGGATTTCTTCTGGTTCTCCTCGGGCTAAAACTTCTCGATCTTTACAGACAAATCCATCGGCTTGTTCCCAGGGAAACCAATCATAATCTGTGCTACCTACGGCTTGCTCTGCCGTTAACCCAAAAATTCGCTCGCAGGTTTTATTCCATAACTTAAACTGTCCAAATTTGTCCGGTCTGCCTTCTTTGACAAATACGGCAACCGGTAAATAGTCAATAATAGTCTGTAAGAAATTTTGCGTTTGCTGTAGCTCTTGTTCTGCTTGCTTGCGATCGCTAATATCTGTGTGAGAACCCACCATCCTCAGCACATTTCCGGCTTCATCCCACAAGGCTCTGCCCCGGTCTAAAATCCATTTATAACTGCCATCTTTACACTGTAATCGATGCTCGTGCATATAAAAAGGCGTTTCCTGATTAAAATGCTTGCGAATCGCTCGCACTGCCCAGGGAAAATCATCGGGATGGATTCGCTCTGTCCATTCTTCTAGATCATTACTAATTTCTCCGTCAGAATAGCCTAACATTTCTTTCCAGCGAGGTGAGAAAAAGACTTGATTCGTTTGTACATTCCAATCCCAAATGCCATCATGATTGCCTTGAATCGCCAGTTGCCATCGTTCTTCACTCTGTCTGAGGGATTCTTCAACTTGTTGGCGATCGCTAATATCAATAACTTGCGAAATCAGATGCAAGGGGTCACCATTATCGTCATAAATTAAGGCAACTTTGAACAGAGTATAGACGATTTCTTTAGATTTGTTGATTAATCTTTTTTCTATGGTATAGTGATCGATTTTCCGATCGATCAGTTGCTGATAGAGCGCTTGATCGATATGCAGATCGTCGGGATGAATAAAGTAGCGAATGGGCAATTTCTTCAGTTCGGCAAAGCTATACCCTAATAAATTCAGATAGGCTTGATTGAGTTGAACAGCCGTACCATCTAAATTATTTAAGCTCATGCCAATGGGAGACTGTTCAAAGGTGATGCGGAAATGGGCTTCACTTTGGCGCAAAGCCGTTTCAGCTTTGTGGCGATCGCTCACATCTTGCACTAAGGACAGAATCGAGAGCACGTTCCCTTCGCGATCGCGCAGAACGGAATGATACCATTGGCAATAAATGACCTGTCCTGTTTTGGTTAAATTCCGATAGCTACAAATCTGGCGATCCTGACTGCCATCAATGAGGCTAAAAACAGACTCCTTAAACTCTTCTAAATCTGGATCAAAGATAAACGGAAATTGAGACCAATGTTGTCCTTGCACTTCAGCAAAATCCCAGCCTAAAATATGCTCGGCTTGGGGAGACCATTGACTGACCCGGAATTCATGATTCCATTCAATCACCGCTAGGGGAGAATTTTCAAAATGAAAGGTCAGTTTTTGTGCCACAACCTGCATTTTTTTCAGGATTTCAGATTGATTAATAGCAATCCCCACTTGATTGCCTAACTGATTGATAAAATCTATTTCCCAGGATTGCCAGTCCCGGGGATGGGAACATTGATGCAGGACAATAAAGCCCCAGAGCTTATCTTGACTAATAATCGGAATTACCAAATTCGATTGAACTTGAAAATAATCCAATAAATCTCGATAGCAGGAATCTTTACAGAGTGTTTCAATCTGACTTAATTGACCGATTCGACCTTGGAGATAGTGGAATTCATAAGCTCGGAAACAAGGGTCATAAATTTTATGCCCTAATAAAGCAATCCATCCAGGAACAACCGATTCTTGAATCACGAGTGCCGAGCCATCTTTTTGGAGTTGTAAAATTAAGGCTCGGTCAGTTTGTAATAATTTACAGACTTCGGTCGTCGTAACTTCTAAAATCTCCTCTACATCTAAAGACTGACGGATTTTTAGGGTAATCTCGGCCAGCAGAGAAGGCCAACTTGGAGGAGGAGAGAGGGAGGCGTGGGGTTGTGCAACCCAAAGAACGGTATTGTCAGCGTAAGGATAAATTTGAGCTTGAAAAGAGCGGGTAAGTTGGTTGGTGTGGGTTAACTGATATTGAAACGATTGGGGGGTTTGAGTGGCGATCGCCTTTTCCATAGCGCATAAATAGCCCTCTCTGGATAATTCTTGTACCGTCAGTTGCACCCAATCCGCCTGTATATCGGTGGGAATCACTTTAATCTGATGGCGATCGAGATCGATAATGAGCATCAGATGTTGCAGGACAGACAAAGCCTGATGGATTTCGGCATCAGTTGCCAGTTGAGTCCTAAACCGCTCTGATGCTTGAGTGCGGTTCTCTCCTTCTAAGGAATTGCATCGATAATTGGGAAATACCATATCCGATCGCCTGATAAGGGCTAGACACCCGAATCTTTTTATTGTATCTCTGTTCACGGGTGGGTTAGTTGCGGTGCAAACATTGCTGAACCAATAGAGGTGAACAGCCCTTCGACCCTACTTTTCGGCGCTCTAACCGGTTGAGAATGCGAGCAATTAACTCAGGTTCTACAATCGGTTTTTGGATATAATCATCAGCTCCCGCGAGAAAGACCTGTTGAATCGTTTCAGAATCTTGATGACTCGATAAAAACAACACTGGAAGCGCCATCCATTGGGGGTCATTCCGCAGCACTTGACACAGATCAATTCCCGTCACTTCAGGCATTTCAATATCCAGCAGCACTAAATCAGGTTGGATGTGTTGTAGGATTTGCCAAAAGGCTTGGGGATGCTCAAGAGAAGTAATCTCAAAACCCCAAGGTGTGAGGATGTCTTCCAAATAAGCCAACAGTTGGCAGTCATCATCGACAATGAGTAATTGGGGCGATTGGGTTTGATCTCCTTTTAAAAAGGGACGTACCGAAGCGATCGCCTCCTGTGCCAGAATTGGTTTTTGTAGAAACCCTTGACCTCCTGCTCTAGCTACCGCTACGCGATCGTTCAGGGTATTTTGCTCGGTCATAACCACCACCGGAATGGGAGGTTGAGCAGTAGAGAGGGACGTAATCCATTCTAAAACTTGAGTAGGGGAAGTTTCCGGTAGAGATAACTCCAATAAAATCAGATCCGGTCGCTGTTGCTGCATTTGCTCTTTCCCCTCTGATAGGGTAGACACCATTTTCAGATTGAGGTGAGCGCGGATCGCTTGTTCTTTAAGAGCTTGAGCAAAAATAGGGTCAGGTTCGATCGTCAGAATATGGGGCAAGGGAATCTCTGGTGGGGGGGGAGGAGTCTGTTTTTCTGGACTATTCTGGGTGAGACCTTGATGTAATTCCTCGATTTGAGGCGCTATGGTATCTCGGAGCGTTGTTCGATCTTGAGCGGTTTTCAGGCTATGCTCGATTTGCCGGGCTACCTCAGAAAGCCGAATGAGACCGAAGCTACCCAAGGAACCCGCCAGGGTATGGGATTCTCGAATGGCATCGTGTAAGGAATCCGGATTGAGGAAACCAGTCGGTATATGGTCTAGGGTCGTTTGGATGACTTTGAGGCGATCGCAATATTGATGCTGATACCGCTCCCAAATAGAGAGAAAAGCGGGAGGAATGCCAGAGCTTTGGGTGGTAGAGGACTCTTGACTTCTAGCCTTGAGGCGATAACCTAAACCATACACCGTCTCAATTAAATCGTTCGCAGTACCCGCTTTTTTTAGTTTTTGGCGTAAACTTTTGATATGGGTGCGTACCGCATTTTCGGACGGGGGGTCATCAAAACACCACAAATGATCGAGGATTGCACTTTGACTAAAAATACGTTCCGGATGACGCAAAAAGAGTTCCAGCAATTCATATTCCTTTGCTGTCAGTTTGAGTTGATTTTGCCCATACATAACTTGGCATTTACCGGGATCGAGACGTAACTTACCCCAGGTGAGAATCGGGAGTCGAGTATTATTTCCCCGGCGCAACAGAGCGCGAATTCGAGCTAGAAGTTCCGGTAAGTCAAACGGTTTGATGAGGTAATCATCCGCGCCTGCATCTAAACCCGTCACCTTTTGGTTGCTAGAGTCTTGAGCCGTCATTAATAAAATGGGAGTGCGATCGCCTTTTTTGCGCCGTTTCTGGCAAAATTCAATACCATTTAATTGAGGCAATCCCACATCGAGCAAAATTAAATCGTAGATAATCCCTTCCGCAAGCTGCCATCCTGAGTTCCCCTCAAAAGCCACATCCACCAAGTAATGGTGAGCAGTCAGTTCATTTTTCAACAATTCAGCTAGGGCTTCATCATCTTCGACCAATAAAATCTTCATTGCCTACTCTTCCCTCTGATGCTCTCTTATGGCTGTTGTAACTTGGGTTCCATTTCTTGGCAATAGGGAAAGATACAAAACGTACCCCTTGATTGGAAATTAAAGATTAAATTGGGATTAGTGGGCTATTTATTTTAACAACAATCAAAAATCAGTAGAGAAAATCGCTTATCAGTTATTAGATGAGATGGGCGAACGCACCCAAGAAAATATTGCCGATTGTTTAGAAATCCCTGAACATACAGCACTTTTCGATGTTA
>DDLS01000116.1 GCA_002340255.1 Cyanobacteria bacterium UBA2566 | reverse complement strand
AATCCCATTGAAATGTGGGGGTTACAACTGAAGTCTTTTATTCTCGATTTTGCTGCGACTACTCCCGCTATGATTGATACTCTTCTGGCTGTAGCCCTTGACTTAATTAATCCGAAACATTTAAGAATAGGGTTGGTTCATTGTTGTTACTGTACCTCATAACAGCGCGAAGCGCTGTATCATAGCTAAAAGATGAGATGGCGATCGCAGCTCAGTTGGGATCGCCACCGGGCAGTTGAAGTGAATAAAATATCTATCATTACCATCTGGACAAGCCTGATTTTCCGCAAAAATCACCCATTCATAGCCACACTGATGGCAGTGGCAAAAGACATTATGCTCATTAGCAACATCTATTTTGTGCTTCCAGCAATCGATTTCAGTGCGATCGGGCTGAAATGGAATGTTCATCATTCAGTCAATTATTAAGGACAACCCAAAAACTTATGGGTTTGTAAACTTATGCGCCAGTCTGGGTGATGTAAAACAAACTGCATTGCTAAATCAATGGTTTTTGGGCTATTCCATTCGGGTTGTAAAAATTTGACTGTGTTAGGCTTCACGAACTGAGCTTGTTCCTTGGCCCAGTCTAGATCTTCTGGCCCAGTAATCACCACTTTTAACTCATCTGCATAAGTGCCCATACTGCGATCGGGAGATTTAGACTGTTTCGGGGAAAACGTCACCCAATCAAATGTCCCCGAAAAGGGATAAGCGCCAGAGGTTTCTAAGTGTAAAGGGAGATGGCACAAAGACCTTAAGCCCTGGGTTAATTCATCCAAATTATGCATTAACGGCTCTCCTCCAGTAATTACAATCATACTCGGATTGACTGCTAAAACAGCTTCAGCCAATTGCTCAATGGAATATTGGGGATGTTTGTCCACAGGCCAAGATTCTTTCGTATCGCAGAACCAACAGCCCACATCACAGCCTCCGAGGCGAATAAAAAAAGCATTTCGTCCCACCCAATAGCCTTCTCCTTGGATCGAATGAAATTTTTCTACAATGGGATAGGTTTTCACAGATGGCTATCAATTACATAGGAACGGGCCTTCCATTATAACAATCACCTCTACTTTTGGGTTATAATAATTAGAATTTACAGCGCCTCATGTTGGAAAATATAATAACTAATAATTACGACCATCAACCCAAAGGAGAAACGATGAACCATACAGGGTGTAAAGCGATCGGATTACTGGCCTTCTGGGGGGCGATCGTTGGGGCAATTTACCCCGTACAATTTGCTCAAGCTCAAAGCAATGGGGTAATGTATGGCAACTATGTCAGCGTTACGGATGCTGGACCCGCAGAAGACCCAAATTATACCCTAGAGCAAACAACAGGAAGTACTCTAGAATACCAGCCAGTCAGGGCAGAAAAACAACTTGAACCTGTTCCTTTAGAAAATCCTGTTTTACCAGAACCTCCTCCCCCTTTACCCACATATCCTCTACCCAATAATGAGTCAGTCGAACCCGATCCAACCACCGCACAGCAAACCAGTATATCCGATCCAAGACCAGCCGTAGGTAGTTATTTCGGCATTGGCGGAACTATTGGCTTAAGCGATGGAGAAACGGCTCTAGGCAGTGGTGGATTTTCTTTAATGAGTAAAGGAGCGTTGAGCGAATATCTAACTTTGCATAATGCTACCTCTTTTGGCAAGCAAACAGCAAGTATGTTTGCTCTAACTGGTGAAATTCCCATCAAAAATCCCCAGACTCAAGAAGTCGTTGCTATGCCGTTTTTAGGTGGAGGAACTTTAGTGACCACTCAAGACGAATTGCGGTTTCATGGGTTAGTGGTTGGGGGTGTTGATATTCCTTTATCCAGAGATTTCATGGGAACAGTGCGGGTGAATGCGGGGTTTGTTGATAGTAAAACTGAAGTCGGGATTGTATTAGGAGTTGGCTATCGATTTAATTTGTTTAACTTATTCTAATTGGTCTCGATCTTCCTTTTCTTGGCAAGAGAGTTCTGACACTTCAGGCTCAGGTAAACTCTCTTGAACACTTTCATCTCTATTATCTCCCGAATTATCTCCCGATCCTTGGAGAACGGCAGCTAAAGGTGAATCGGGATTTTCTAATACCCATTGGTCAAGAATATCTTCGATCAGAAGTCGTTTAATCCAGACCTGAGCAATGACTGCTAAAGGAAGGGCTAAGAACAGACCAATAATACCAAAAAGCTGTAAACAAATAAGTTGAGCCAGGAGCGTTGCTGCCGGCAACAGGGAGACTTGTTTGGCCATCACCGTGGGCGTTAACCAATAGCTTTCCACTTGTTGAACAACGACATATAAAATCAAAACTGCCCCAGCTTTGAGGAATCCACCAGTATCTAAGAGGGAAACAGTCATCGGTAAAACAACACTTAAAGTTGGCCCAATATTGGGGATAAAATTGAGTAATCCCGCCAATAATGCATGAGCTAAAACTAAGCGTACTCCAATGATGGATAATCCGATAAAACTGAGTGTACCAATGAACAGGGAGTTGATAATAATGCCCCCAAACCAATTATCTAAAGCGATTTCACATTCGGCTAAAATGCTATCAGCTCGCCGCCGGTAAAAGGAGGGAAAAAGACGAACTAAAGCTTGACGATAGGAAAGAGGATCGCCTAAAAACATTAAGGTTAAGACAATCACCAACAGCAATTGACCCACAGCAATGATCGAGTTAGAAAAGAAGGAGTAGAAGTTGCCAAAGACTTGGGTCAGGAAGGGTTGAATTTGTTGAAATCCACTGGATAAATCAGGAGGTTCTGGTAACCAAGAGGGAGTATTTGCTCTCCATTGGTAGAGCAGAATTCGCAGTTGTTCGAGTCCAGTCGGGATCAGATTAATCAGAATTTGAAATTGTTCAATGAAGGGAGGAACAATAATCCAATAGAAGAACAAAAAACAGAGAAAGGTAACACTGATGGTGACTAAAACCGAGAATCCTCGATTGAGGCCGAATTTTTGCACCAGACGCACTCCACGGTTGAGGGCAGTCGCCAGTACAATCGCAGTGAAAACAAGTAGTAAAATCCCCCGTATTATCCAGAGAATATACAGGGATGTAACTAAACTGAAAAAGCCAAGTAATTGACCGAGTGTCACCAGGATTTCCTCCTCACCCTTGATGGGTAATGGGTAATGGGTAAGGTTGTTGTTCGGCTATTTTACTTGAGTAGAGGGCGATCGCGGGAGAAATTGCTTTAAAATCTTTAGAGGTGAACGATCCCAAGTATCGACATGACGATCGATCAGAGCTTGGTCGTTGAAGGTATAGGTAGAATAACCATTAAAGTTAATCTCTGCCTTCCAGGGAACGCGCAGTTTACCGCGCACAGTCCAGTCTACGCGCAGGGTTTCGGGAGGCAAAAAGTGCATCTGATGGACATCAAAAAATAGCTCGGTGAAAAACAATTGACCATGAAAGCGCAGTGTCCAAAATATAATCCGATAATTGAGTTTACCCTTAAATTGACTGATGGGGTCTTCAAAGAGGATATCTGGGGTATAAATGTTGTAGTTAATATCCTGCTGAAATAAGGTGGGTAAGTCTTGTTGCAGAATCTCCATCACCTCTTTAATCTGGGGCGGTAGAGCATCAGAGTTGGTGGATAGGACTGATTCTGAGTTCATGATCGGTAAAGAGAATTTTGCTGAATTGGCTAGTTAGATTTTAGCCAATAATGCTCTGTCTGATTCAACGATCGCCCTCAAACCCATTTCACCGAGCGCCTTCATTGAGGACAATGCGATCGCGCCCTTGAGTTTTGGCTTGATATAATGAGGCATCTGCCTTAGCAATCAAGGCTTCTGGGGATCGAGTAATGCTGGGAACCATACAGGCAACCCCTAAGCTCAAGGTAACATAAGCCTGTATATCAGAATTGGCATGAGGCAATTGTCGTTCCCCGATTCCCCGATGAATGCGTTCGGCAACCTGGAGAGCGCCTACACTATCAGTATTCGGCAATAAAATAACAAACTCTTCCCCCCCATATCGAGCCACTAAATCTCTGGAGCGTCTGACTGCCTCTGCCATCACCTGAGCGACTTTGCGCAAACAGTCGTCCCCAGCTAAATGACCATAGCAGTCGTTATAGCGTTTAAAATAATCCACATCTGCCAAAATCAAGGATAGAGGTTGCATCAGATGCAACAATCGCGACCATTCATAACTTAATACTTGATCGAAATGTCCCCGGTTGGCCACTTGAGTTAAACCATCGAGAGTAGCTAAACGAGTTAACTGTTGATTGGCGTGGCGTAAATCAGCCTCTGCTTGTTTGCGTCGCATTAAGGAAGCTAACTGGTTGGCGACGGATTGGACTAAAGCTAAGGAACACTGCTCAGGAGAATAGGGCGATCGCGAAAAAAAGATCAATACCGCCAACACTTCCCTCTGCCAACAAATGGGTATAGCTAAAGCTCCCTTCAAACCCACCTCTTTGGCTTGCTGCATTCGGGGAGAGATCGTACGCGTAGTTTGCGAGATATCCTCAATCCATTCCAACTCTTTAGAGATCAAAACCCGTCCGAGTAACCCTTCATGGGGGGTAAAGGCGATCGCCTCACTTAGATGACGAAACCCCTCAAATTGCGGAATATGGCTATATCCACCCCGACTTAACCGTAACTGAGTCCCTCCCTGAGTTGGCATCCAAGCTTCTGCAAAATCCCAATGAATCGTATGACAAATTTGGGCGAGCACCTTCTCTAAGGCAGACTCAATATCAATGGTATCACTCAGAGCTTCGGTGGTATCTAGTAGTAACTGTAACTGGGCATTTTGTTCTTCTAACTTCTGTTGATATTTACGTAATCGTAGCTGATGCTCAATCCGCACTACTACTTCCACTGGCTCAAACGGCTTACTAATGTAATCGACTGCCCCTACTTCAAACCCTTTAACTTTACTGAGGGTTTCATCCATGGCGCTAATAAACAACACGGGGACATCGGCAATGAATTCTATAGATTTTAGATGTTGACAAAGCTCATACCCATTCATATCGGGCATCATCACATCCAACAGCACTAAATCTATTGACCCAGCTTGGATAGAGCTTAAAGCCTCCTTGCCATTAGAGGCTACCTTGACTCGATATCCCTCCTTCACCAAAATCCGATTCAGTAAACTCAGATTATCTGGTTCATCGTCAACCACAAGGATGGTTTCTTTTAATCGCTGTGAGAGCTTTCGACTCATGAATGGGTAATCGGTAAGGGGTAGTCGGTAAGGGGTAAGGGGCGATCGCCACTTTTGACGAATCATCTCTGAAAATTAAATGAATATGGGCCGATCATACCCAAATCCTGATATATAACCATTAGAGATTAGTCGAAAAAAATAGGAAGTTTCTATGGAATTAGAATATCCAGACGATCTAAAATACCTGGACAGCCATGAGTACGTGCGGCTTGATGGCGAGATTGCCACGATTGGACTGAGTGCCTTTGCGATCGATCAACTCGGTGATATTGTTCATCTTGAATTGCCAGAAGTCGGAGATGCTCTAGAAAAAGGAGAATCTTTCGGTTCAATTGAATCGGTGAAAGCGGTTGAAGACCTTAAGGCTCCCGTTGTGGGAACCGTCCTTGAATGCAATGAAGAGCTACTGGAAAACCCCGAAAATATTGGTGACGATCCTTACGGAGATGGATGGTTAATCAAAGTCCGGATTGATGAGAAGGAAGAACTAGATGGCTTACTCTCAGCCTCAGAATACCGCGCTCAACTCGAAGGGGATGAGGAAGATCGTTAAAGATAAACGGATTGAACCTCAAAGACTTTAAGCTTTAAGGACTGCTCATATCCAGTCCGGCACGTCAATGATGATGAAGTCATTGCAAAGGCCGTGGAGCGCAATGAAGCAATCCCAACAATCTCCTTAGTCTTGGCGATTGCTTCTAGAACGGTAGCAATGACAACTGTTTTAAGGGACTTGATACAGCAGTTTTCTGGCTTTATGTGTGTTATCAGAAAAATGGGTCTAA
>DDLS01000019.1 GCA_002340255.1 Cyanobacteria bacterium UBA2566 | reverse complement strand
AACATCTCTCTCGACCCTAATAAGGATTAGCTGCAAGCACCCTCTATGCTATTCCTCAGAAATCCGTAGTTTCTTGATGAGGCTATCTTAAATTAATTCATATTTAGAGGAGATCTCCACCCCCCATGACCAAATCCCCCATCTCGTCGCGCCGACAGCAATCTAAAGCCTTAATTGCTGTTGCGAATAATCTCTCTCCCTTTGGCAATAAACTGGTACAGTCTGGCTTTATTGAGAAGCAGGACATGGAAAAGGCTCTGGTGGAAAGCCGGAAAAGTAAGCGATCGCTGACCGATCTAGTAGAACAACTCACGGGTAAGCAACTTTCCCCAGATCTAATTCGTCAGTACAAAAAGCAACAGCTTTTTGAACTTAAAATTCTATACGGTGTTGATTCCCTCGATCCGGAAATTAATGAAATTGATACGAATCAGGTCAATGAACTCATTGATACCTTAATTCCATTAGATCTGTGTCGCCGTTATCAATTAGTTCCCCTCTCTAAAAATAATGCTAATCCGCCTGCCGTATTGGTGGCTTTAGTCGATCCAGATAACTTAGCCGCTCAGGATGACCTGAATCGAGTGTTGCGTCCCCAAGGACTCACCATGAATCGCATGGTGATTACCCCAGAAGATTTTCAAGCGATTATCTCCAAGTATCTAGACGAACAAGTTAAAAAAGCACCCGATCCCAAAAAAGTAGATTCTAAACAGTTAGAAATTGATATTAGTCAATTTGGGGATGGCGATCTCGAAGAAGGAGAAGATGATGAAGTCTCTGATGCTGACCTGAATAAAGCACTCGGAGATGCCGAAAGTGCCCCCGTGATTAAGGCGGTTAACCAGATTCTGGCGAAAGCTCTATCGGATGGAGTCTCCGATATTCATGTAGAACCCCAAGAGGAAAATCTGCGGGTTCGCTTTCGTAAGGATGGGGTCTTGCAACAGCCCTTTCCTCCCTTTCCGAAAAAGATTGTCCCAGCTATTACATCCCGATTCAAAATTATTGCCGATCTCGATATTGCTGAACGACGTAAACCCCAAGATGGTCGGATTCGGCGGATTTTCCAAGGTCGTAAAGTAGACTTTCGGGTGAATACCCTGCCAGCCCGTTATGGTGAAAAAATTGTACTGCGGATCTTGGATAACTCCTCGACGCAGTTGGGTTTGGATAAATTAATTACCAGTCCAGAAACCTTGGAAATGGTGCGTGATATGGCTTCTCGCCCCTTTGGACTTATTTTGGTGACTGGGCCGACAGGGTCGGGTAAATCAACGACGTTGTATTCGATTTTAGCTGAACGCAACGATCCCGGAATTAATATTTCCACGGCTGAAGACCCGATTGAATATGCCCTGCCAGGAATTAACCAGGTACAGGTGATTCGAGAAAAGAACATGGACTTTTCCGCCATTCTGCGAGCGTTCTTGCGGCAAGATCCGGATGTGATTCTGGTGGGGGAAACGCGGGATAAGGAAACGGCAAAAACAGCAATTGAAGCCGCTCTGACCGGACACTTGGTATTGACGACCTTGCATACCAATGATGCATCCGGTGCGATCGCCCGTTTAGATGAAATGGGTGTAGAACCGTTTATGGTCTCTGGGGCACTCCTAGGAGTCGTTGCCCAACGGCTGATGCGACGAGTCTGTAGTGAATGTCGCATTCCCTATACCCCAAGTCCAGAGGAACTCTCTCGCTTTGGTCTATCAGCAGCTAAAGAAGGAAATTTAACCCTCTACAAAGCCAATACCATCGCTCCCGATGAACGGGCGGCCTTGAAAGAGCAAGGAGAACTTTGTCCTAAATGTAACGGTGTCGGCTATAAAGGGCGTTGTGGGGTTTATGAACTCCTGCGGGTGACTGAAAATCTACAAGTGCTGATTAACCAAGGCGCACCCACTGAACGCATTAAAGAAGCAGCCGTAGAAGAAGGCATGGTTACCCTGTTAGCCTACAGCTTAAACCTGGTGCGGGAAGGATCGACTACTCTGGAAGAAGTAGAGCGGGTAACCTTTACCGATAGTGGTTTAGAGGCAGAACTCAAGGCCAAACGAAAAGCGGGGCTAACCTGTCGAGTCTGTGGAGCTGGACTTCAACAAGAATGGATCGACTGCCCCTATTGTATGACCCCGCGTTTTAGTGATTAATCTTACCCTTTTCTAGCCAGAGAACTCTGGCTTGATGTTAACTATTACCAAAGATTGAGGAAAAAAACTGATGAGTTATATGATTGAAGATGTGATGGAATCCTTGGTTGAACAAGGAGGATCGGATATGCACATTCAAGCGGGTGCGCCGATCTATTTTCGCATTAGTGGTAAATTAACTCCCCAGCCTCAGTTTGGGGAAATGCTTGATGGGCCAGACTGTCAGCGGTTGATCTTTTCGATGCTCAACAATAACCAGCGTAAAGATTTAGAACAAACCTGGGAGTTAGACTGTGCCTATGGGGTCAAAGGACTCTCTCGGTTCCGGGTGAATGTGTATCGCGAACGGGGCTGTTATGCGGCTTGCTTGCGGGCGTTAGCGTCCAAAATTCCTAATTTTGAGAAGTTGGGTGTTCCGGAAATCATGCGGGAAATGTCAGAACGACCTCGGGGTATGGTTTTGGTGACGGGACAAACTGGATCGGGTAAAACAACAACCATGGCGGCGATTTTGGACTTGATTAATCGCACCCGTGCTGAACATATTCTGACGGTAGAAGATCCGATTGAGTATGTCTTTCCTAACATTAAAAGTTTGTTTCACCAACGGCAACGGGGAGAAGATACGAAGAGTTTCTCCAACGCACTCAAAGCTGCTTTGCGGGAAGATCCAGATATCATTCTGGTGGGAGAAATGCGGGACTTAGAAACCATTGGTCTAGCGGTATCGGCAGCAGAAACGGGTCACTTGGTCTTTGGAACTATGCACACGAATAATGCGGCAGGTACGATTGACCGGCTATTAGATGTGTTCCCTCCGATTCAACAGCCCCAAATTCGGGCCCAAATGTCAGGATCTATGGTGGGAGTTTGTTCCCAAAATTTAGTGCAGAAAGTTGGTGGTGGACGCTGTGCTGCTCAGGAGATTATGGTGAATACCCCGGCTATTGCTAACTTGATTCGGGAAGGAAAAACGACTCAGATTTACTCAGCGATTCAAACCGGTGGGAAAATGGGGATGCAAACCATGGAAATGGCTTTGGCAAAACTAGTTAATGATGGAAAAGTGTCCTACGAAGATGCGATCGGTAAATGTAATAAAGTCGATGAATTGATGCGTTTGGTTCAACCTGCCAAACAAAAACTCTAATCCTGCTTCTAACCTCAATGTGCCCACCCCAATGATTTCAAGAATAATGAACCATGCCTGAATTTGTTGCTGATGTTCGAGACTCGATGGGAAATGCCAAGCGAGAAACTGTTAAAGCAGCCTCACTTGGTGCAGCTCGTGCTGAATTACTCAGTCGAGGTTTAGAGGTCGGCGAAGTCAAAAAAGCCCCACTGTTTGGAATTGACTTTGCTAACCTTGACATGGATGAGTTAAACGAAAACTTTGCTGCGGCGACGGCTAGTGTCACCGTAAAAGATAAAGCCATCTTTTCCAGGCAGTTTTCCGCGATGGTCAATGCTGGCGTGGGAATGGTGCGCTGTCTAGGTGTTTTAACCGAACAATGTGAAAACCCTAAACTCAAAAGGGCATTGAAACAAATTTCAGCGGAAGTGCAAGAGGGGTCAAGTTTATCTGAGTCTATGGGTAAACACCCTGATTGCTATGATGACCTCTATGTAGCGATGGTCTCTGCTGGAGAAGTTGGGGGGGTACTTGATGATGTACTCAACCGCCTAGCAAAGTTACTGGAAGATTCGGCTCGGCTGCAAAACCAAATTAAATCAGCCATGTCTTATCCAACAACTGTAGGAACTCTGGCTGTGATTATTTTCGTTGCCTTAACAGTTTTTTTGATTCCTACATTTGCCAATATCTTTGCCGATATTGGGGTAGAGTTACCGGCATTTACACAGATGATGCTCCACATTAGTGCATTTCTAACTTCCCCGGCAAAGTCAGTGACCCTATTAGTAATCTTAATTGTCCTCAAGGTTGTTTACGATAACTGGTACAAAACCCCTCAAGGCAAAAAAATCATGGATAAGCAGTTCCTGAAAGTACCTTTATTTGGGGATTTGATTAAGAAAACGGCAACAGCTCGGTTTTGCCGGACTTTCGGAACTCTATCCCGTGCAGGGGTTCCCATCTTAACCTCTTTAGAAATTGTTCGCGATACTTCTGGAAATCAGACCATTGCTGATGCGGTGGAAGCGTCCCGCCAAGAAATCCAAGGTGGGGGGATGATTAGCACGGCTCTTGATCGGTATAAAGTATTTCCTGCTCTAGCAATTCAAATGATTAGTATTGGAGAAGAAACGGGACAAATTGACCAAATGCTGATGAAAGTCGCTGACTTCTATGAGGACGAAGTTGAGCAAGCGGTCAAAGGGTTAACCAGTATGCTTGAACCCGTTATGATTGTAGTGATTGGGGGGATGGTAGGTTCGATTTTGCTGGCGATGTACCTACCCATGTTTAAGGTGTTTGAAACCTTGTAATGTCTGGAATGATAACGGGGAAGGCGATCTACATGATGGGTTAATTCCCTGTTGTTTGTTATACTCAATATGATTGAAGACGATGCCAATTAAAAAATCCCATTATGAAGCCCTATTAGCAGAATACAGTAATCTCAACTCGGCGATCGCCTTGTTGCGTCAGTATCGCCCCTATGTGGAATTTCTGCCGAGTCTCCGACGACCAGAAGAGAGCTTAATTTCTATTCCCTTTCCTATTGTGGATTTAAAACCGAGAGAAATTATCTCTCAAGGGATTTATCAGCCTCCAATTGGATTAACACGGCTGCCCTGCGATCTGGGTTTCTTAATGTGCGATCCAGAGTGGAAAATTAAGACTGGCGTGGAAATTTTTGTCTTTATTCATCGGCCAGGTGAAGATTTTTCCGATCTCTTGGGAAGATGGCGACAAACTCAAGTTTGGTTAGATGGAGATTATCAGTGGGTTATGCCTCTGAATTCTTCTCATATTATTAGTGAAGGTGCGGACAAGATTTTGCCTATTTTTCTCCTATTTCTAGAAACACCTGAACGAATTAAACGGGGGTTGAAAGGTGCTGGACTCCCGTTTTTAGTCCAAGATCCTTCCCTCTTACTTGAAGAAGATTCAATCGATCTTCAACTTGAAAATTTAGATGCACAATCTTATGATATTTAAGCCCGGATTTGTTCAGCCGAATTATTCGATAATTTTGAGTAAAATAGGAACATAATCTTCTCCTGGAGAAATTAGAGTAATGTTAGGGGGGATTTGAGTGGGTAGATTCCGTTGAGCTAGGAGTACATGATTGCAACTTTGAAGTAACATTAAATTAAGTCCCCAGTCATCTCCAGTTCCTCTGAAATCTGTTCGTAAACCTACAATGGGTAATTTCTTAGCGTAGGCGAATCCAACTTCAAAGCAAGTCCCAGAATCTGCGTCTGCACCATCTAAAATTACTAATACTAGATGGGAATGATTCAGTCCATACAAACACCGCTTAAATATCTCTTCAGTTTGAGTCAAGCCTTTGGTTTCTTCTTGGGGTAAGAAGACAGTATGTCCTGCTGATTTTAATCGTTGGGCTAATTTAGCGTTGAATTCTTGCTCTGCTTCTGTAAATAATGGGGCAGCAATGTAAATCCAAGAGGGTCGATCAAGCATGAAATGTGAAAAAATATTCAGTTAGGGTAGTTTATCATTGATTCAGGAAATTGGATATCAGTCTCTGCCACTTTTCAAAGTCCTATAAAGTAGGAAGTTTAACCCGATTTCAAAGAAGATTCGAGACTTAAAAACTTTATGTTCATGAGTAGACAATGACTTGATGATGGGTTTGACTCGGGATGAAAAGGAGGCTAGCATTGAATTGATTTCTTTATATCTTTGAGAATAGATTACAACATTTTATCTTCTTTTTTTCGATATTAAGCTAACTTTCAACACTTCTGGCTCATCACCATGTCCGATCAACCTCGTACCCGCCAAGAACTCTACGATCGCATTCGCAAAATGGGTCGTGAAGCCTTCATCCTCGAAGAAATGATTCGCTATGGATTTTGGCCCGAACAGGGAGAACTTCCTCAAGATCCAGCCGATGAAATTCGCCGTCGTTCAGAACTGTATCAGCAACTGAGTGAGCTATGACAGAAAAACCGTCAACTGCAAGATGAACAAGCCATCCGTCGGCAATTGCGAAAACAACGGTTAGCAGAATCTCGCCGGAAACGGGAAGAAACGAAACAAAGACGGGAAGAGGAAAGACAAGCAAGGGCACAAGCTTGGCAAGAGCGTCAACAACAGGAGATTGTTTATTTAGGGGAAGAGGTTTCTGGGGGTTTAGGAGAGCAGCAAAGCAACCTCTCAGAACTCGATCGGCATGGACTGCCTCAACTGGCAACAGCCGCCGATATTGCCCAAGAAATGGGGATTACGTTGGGCGAGCTAAGATTTTTGGCCTTTGACCGGAAAACGGCAACTGTATCCCATTATATCCGCTTCAAAATGCCTAAAAAGACGAGGGGTGAACGCTTGATTTCTGTGCCCATGCCCCGATTAAAACGGGCGCAATACTGGATTTTGAGTCAGATTTTAGAGAAGATTCCGGTTCATGAGGCGGCCCATGGCTTTTGCCGCGATCGCTCCATCATTACGAATGCAACCCCCCATGTGAGAGCAGAAGTGGTGATTAATTTAGACCTTAAAGACTTTTTCCCCTCTATTTCGTATCGCCGGGTGAAAGGTTTATTTCGCTCCTTGGGCTATTCGGAAGCGGTGGCAACCATTTTAGCTCTCATCTGTACTGCTCCAGACGTGGAAGAAGTTAGCTTAGATGGCCAAACTTATTATATTGCCCTCAATCAACGACATCTTCCCCAAGGCTCTCCAGCGAGTCCTGCTATTTCTAATCTCATTTGTCGTCGTTTAGATCAGCGCTTAACCCAGATGGTGGATGAATTGGGCTTTACCTATACCCGCTATGCCGACGATCTCACCTTTTCGGCTTCTGGTGATGTCCTCAGAAATATCTGTAGGATTTTGCGCCGTACAGAATCAATTATTGATTACGAAAGTTTTACCCTCCATCCGGAGAAAACACGGATTTTGCGCCGTAAATCTTGCCAACTGGATGTTACGGGAATTGTGGTCAACGAAGGGTTAAATATAGACCGCAAAACCCTGAGAAAATTTCGCGCTACCCTACACCAAATTGAAACTCAGGGGTTAGAAGGCAAACATTGGGGACATTCTGGAAATGTGTTGGCTTCAATTCAAGGATTTGCCAATTTTGTGACCATGGTGAATCCAGAGAAGGGCGCTCAATTTCAAGAGCAAGTGAGTCGCATTCGTCAAAAGTATGGACGAAAGTAGGGGCTTGCATATTTTTGCTCCTACAGGGGTGAAACAGCTTAAAATAGAGGAGACTGATGGCAGAGGTAGAGCAAAATGTATGAATTAGAGTGGACGGCTGAGGCTGAGGTTAAACTGAAAAATATTCCTTATTTTGTGCGATCGCAAGCCAGAGGCCGCATTGAACAACTTGCCCGCGAGTCCGACTCGGAGATCGTTACCGCTGATTTAGTCGAACAAGCTCGTCTTGAGTTTGGTCAATAATTTTGGCTCCTTTTCCCTTCTCCCCAAATGGCTAAGGCAACACCGAATAGCAAAATCACGGCTCCCCCAAACACGAATGGGGTGGGCACTTCGGCAAATATAAAATAACCGAGCGAAGTTGCCCCTATGGGTTCACAGAGAATAGCCAGAGCAACGGTGGTTGGTGAAATCCAACGAACAGACCAATTCAAGGAGGTATGACCCATGAGTTGGGGAAGGGTCGCCATCAGAGCAATATAGAGATACACATCAATAGGATAACCGGCATAAGGAGCGCCCAAGAGTAAGGGAATCGGGAGTAGACATAGGGCGGCGAGGGTATAAACAGTCGCGATATAATGACCTAAACCTAATCCTTCCTGTTGGGCTTGTTGTCCGAGAATTAGATAAAAACTGGCGGACCAAGCTCCCATTAAGGCTAAAGCATTACCCAGCAGAGACAGGGAGCCAGTTGGGGTAGTGCTTTCTCCTCCAAACGCAATCAGCATTCCCCCAGTTAAGGCAATGATGATGCCCACAATTGTGAGTTGAGTGGGTCGTTTGCCTTGCCAAACCCAGAGAATTAAGGCAACCCAAATGGGGTTGGTGGTGACTAAGGTGGTAGAAGCTGCAATTGAGGTATAGGATAAAGACGCGATCCATAGGGAAAAGTGGATGGCCAAACAAAATCCAGCGGCGATCGCCCATTGCCAAGCTTGTCGTGAAGCTTTATTATGCTGAACACCTTTCCACAGGGGAAGACAAAGAACTGAAGCTATTGCCAAGCGTAAAGCAGCCAGCACCAAACTAAATCCAGCTCCTGCCATTCCCGCAGACTCAAGACACAAGCGGATAAAGACGGCCGAAGTGGCGATCGTTAAAATGCCAAACCCCAAAACCAATCCCACCCACCACTTCGCCGGTTTATTCATGATTCAGTTACGGGGGAAATGGGGTTAATATGTTTTTCGATTAACTTGAGCAGTTGCTCCGGTTTAGCGGGTTTTGTCAAAAAATCCGTTGCCCCTGCCAACTTCGCCTTAGTGCGATCGATGATATGATCCCGACTGGTCAGAATAATAATGGGAGTATCACTAAACAAGGACGTTTGCCGCAAAAAACTGCACAAATTATAGCCGGTTACTGTCGGCATCACTACATCCAATAAAATCAGATCCGGTTTGTGTTTGGCCAATTGGGCAATGCCAGAAATGGGGTCATGGATTTTGAGTAATTGATACCCGGCAGGAATCAAAATATGGCCTAAAGCATGGCCAACTAAGGGACTATCATCAATACAAGCAACTAGGGGGCCAGAAATTGGGGTATCGGATTCCCCATTGAGGGTTTGATCCATCCTAGGGGTTGTCCAAGAAACGGGTGGATTCAGATCGGGTAAGGATTGAAACTCAATAATCCCTTGTTTCCAAAAATGACGGATACTGCGAGATAAGGTATAGAGGGATTGCTTCATTTCCAAGGCAATATCCCAAATGGGATTTTCCCCATTGAATAGCTCAATTAACTTGGTTGAGGTTTCAGCGTTGACTCGTTTAGGAAGTTCCCGTTTTAACATGGGAGCTAAATCGGGAGACAGAGACGTTAATTCCATATTCTGCCATTGCTTCGATAAGCTTTGAGTTCTTTGAATTAAGGGCGGAATTTTTAAAGCTAGGGACGATCGCGGAGTCGCTGTATTGCCCGATAACCGTTGGCTGGGTTTCCAACGACTGGAAACGTCATTAGAGGGTTGGTTGAGTAGGGTAAATAAAATTTCAATGGCACTATAGGCAATCACAGATTGAGCTTGATTGAGGTTGATTTGGTGTTGCTGTAGAGCATAGCGCAGCAGATAATACTCCCACATGCCTGTGGGCTTTTTGAGTTCGATCTCGCTCCAATCAACGGAAAACAGCTTAATATACCGATACCATCGGCGGCTGCGATGCATTCCCCCGGTAGCATAGAGTAGATGACCTAGATAAAAAAATAAGTGCCAAGTTTGATCTTGAGCGGTAACAATTAACTCACCAGTGGCTTGTTGGTGGTAGATTTGCCGGAGATAACGCTCCATGAAAGGGCACCCATTGCGATCGGAACTGAGCAGATTGGCTGAGAAAGACATCCAAGAGCAACTCAATCCTAGAAGAAATAAATTTGTTTTTATTCTAGATGGGTTCACAAATGCTCGTAAAGAGCAATAGAGATCTCAACTGGAAGTTGGGCAAACCCTCAATCTTAGTTAAAATTGTAAAGAGTGGTCTGTGAGTTATGTTGTCTGAGGCTTGTGTTGTGCCAAAACCTATTTATTATGCTTTGTTGGTGTGCTTGTGGAGTGGGTGGGGTGGTCTGCAACCAGCCTGGGGTCAGGCGATCGTTCCCCATACTTTACAGTTAGAGCGGGAAGAGTTGGAGGAAGAGGGGATTAAGTTAGCTCGACAAGCGGAACAACTGGCCCAGTTCCAACAATATGAACCTGCTCTTCCTCGCGCTCAGTTGGCCGTTCAGCTTTTACCGGAGGATATCCGGGCTTGGTTTTTGCTCGGTCGTTTGTATTTGCAAACGGATGATGTAGGGCGGGGGATTGAGACTTTAGAGAAGGCCCGATCGCTCGAACCGAAGAATGAGTTAGTTTTGTTTACGTTAGGTTCGGCCCATTTCCAAAATGAGGACTACCAAAGGGCGGCCGATTATCTCAAAGAAGGGTTGAGGATTAAACCCGATCAACTGGCGGCCCTGTTTGATTTGGGGAATGCTTACTATAAGCTCAATCGCTGGAGTGATGCGATCGCCCAATATGAAAAGGCAATTCGCCAAGATGAGGAGTTTTGGCCAGGGATTAATAATATTGGCTTGATTGAGTATGAACAGGGGCAGGTCGATCGGGCGATCGCCTCCTGGCGTAAAGCGGTGAGCATTGAACCGGATGCGGCTGAACCCCAGTTAGCTTTGGCCGTTGCTTTGTATATGAATGGCGATCGCGAACAAGGACTGAGAATGGGAGCCGCCGCTCTTGAACTTGACCCAGCTTATGCGGATCTGGAGTTTCTGGAAGCTAATCTTTGGGGAGATCGTCTCTTAGCCGATACGAAAACCTTTTTGGAAACTCCGAGAATCCAGGAAACCCTTGCACAACTATCTGAGGCGGAATTTCACCAGCAACGTTAGTAACAAGTATTAATTACTGCCAGCAGTGCAAAATGCTGGGACGCGCAGCCGGCTGGGGAAAGATGCTTTTCCAGTCGGTTTGTCGATTTTGGGAAGATTCCTGACTCAAATTCCAGAGCGTTTCATAGAAAAAGAAGGAGACCCCAGCAAATTTTCCGTTTCTGACTTCAGCCACCTGTTCCTGAACTTGGCTCATGGGAACTGAGCGATTTTTCAGTCCTGTTAACACCCCAATTCCTACGGGAATATGAGCTAAGGCAACTTGTACTTCTGGTCGCTTCAGCTCGGCTTGAAATCGTTCTAGGTCATCTCGATAGATTTGAATCAATAATTCTTCGACAAACCCTTGTCTCTCCCAGCTAAACCAATCTTGAAGATAGCGACTATAGGCAAAATGCTGGGGATTCGGAGATAGGGAAACAATGGCATCGGGGCGTTTACTTTTAACAGCCGCAAAAATCCGTTCCATTACTATGGTGATGCGATCGGCTCTCCAGCGTATCCAGGCTTCATCTTCTGGATTCTCTGGCGGCAGTTGGCCGTTATGTTCTGATTGATAAACTTGCCGAGTATAGGCATCATAGCCCAACTCTACGGGCAAACCAAAATGATCGTCTAACTGAATCCCATCAATATCGTAGTGGGTCACCAATTCAGTCACTAAATCTACCATCAACTGCTGGACTTGGGGATGAACGGGATTTAACCATACCCGTGGATGAATTCCTTGCATCACCACTTGGGAACCATCTGCACGGTTGGTAATCCAATCCGGGTGACGCTTGACTAACTCAGATTCGGCTGGAGCCATAAAGCCAAATTCCAACCACGGTAGCACACTCATGCCCCGTTGATGGCTCTGCTCGATAACTTCGGCGAGCATATCCCTCTTCTGTAAGCCGGGGATCTTGAGGACCGAACGGCCGGTTACCTCCTTTCCGACTGCACTGGGATAGAGGGTATACCCATCATTCCAAACCGTCGGATAAATCGTATTAAAATGGAGCCGATCGAGTTGTTCTAGAGCATCCGTGAGGCGATCGCTCGAAAACAGAACCTCACTATCGACATTAGTTAACCACACCCCACGCAATTCTGTTGCGGGTACAGGGGGGGTCTGCCCAGTCACTGGAAACACGCCCCAAAAGCAGACTAAAGTCCAACCGACTAGCCAACTCAGGATGATTTTAGTCTTTCTTTGATCGAGCCAAGAGAACACTTAAACTCCCTCCCAAAGCCATGAATACCAGGGTCTCAATCCTCGGGCAGTAAAGATTTAATTTTATCCACAAACTCCTGATGATCGATCACGGGTTTGGAGATATATGCATCTGCTCCACTTTGCTGGAGGAAGTTCTCGCGATCGCCCTGCATCGCATGGGCTGTCACGAGAATAATCGGAATTGCTGATGTATTCGTGTCTGCTTTAATCATTTGGGTAATCTTAATACCATCCACTGATTTACCCTGATACACACTATTGGATAAGGACACATCCATCAGAATAATATCTGCTGCTTTTTGGCTGACAATCTCCATCACCTCATCGACATTTTCGGTATGCTTAACATTTAGTCCACCACGTTTGGTGAGGATTTTAGAGAAAACCCGTGCATTAATGGGATCGTCTTCTACGATTAGAACAGTTTTCATAATAGGTTCTCTTAGTTTTCAACTCCAGGATAGATAAAGGCTCAGATTCCCAGTTGCCATATGCTTGGCTAAATACTACTGTCTAGATACACCTATATGAGTGTATGAGACAAGCCCTACTCTTGCATAGATAGAGAGGAATGAGGAATAGATTGAGCGACCCATCTCCCCCTAATTGCTGTGTTCTACTTTTACCGAGCTGATGCCAATGATGCTCACCTGCACTATCTCATGTAGATTCATTCTGCCTCACATCCGTTACTTTTGGTATTTAGGTTTTCTCTCTTATTTTACAAGAGAAAGACGACAAACCCGAATTGATGGGGCGATCGCTTGCCATTTTTTGCCCATCTACCCTCCGTCAGGTGTACCCTAGAAACCTACAGTTATAGAGCATTCTTACCCCTGAGTTCACCCTTACCTTCATTCAACCCATGGCTAAACAACTTCGACTTTTCCAGAGCGAACAAATTATTCCGACTGCCTTACATACCGAGATGGAGAGGTCTTATCTTGAATATGCCATGAGTGTCATTGTTGGCCGTGCCCTCCCAGATGTCCGAGATGGCTTAAAACCAGTTCATCGGCGTATTTTATACGCCATGCATGAATTGGGATTAACCCCGGATCGCCCCTATCGTAAATGCGCGCGGGTGGTGGGAGATGTATTGGGTAAATATCATCCCCATGGAGATCAGGCAGTCTATGATGCTCTGGTGCGGATGGTACAAGATTTTTCCTGTCGCTATCCGTTATTGGCAGGTCATGGGAATTTTGGCTCGGTGGATAACGATCCGCCGGCAGCTATGCGCTATACGGAAACGCGCCTCTCTCCGATTAGTCATGAGAGTCTATTAGCGGAAATTAGCGAGTCTACGGTAGATTTTATTCCTAATTTCGATAACTCTCAAGCGGAACCGGTAGTGCTACCGGCGCAATTGCCGATTTTACTGCTCAATGGCTGTTCGGGGATTGCGGTAGGGATGGCGACGAATATTCCTCCCCATAATTTGGGGGAAATAGTCGATGGGTTAATTGCTTTAATTGATAATCCAGAACTGTCGGATGAGAAGTTAATGCAGAAGATTCCTGCACCGGATTTTCCTACGGGTGGGGTGATTGTGGATCGAGAGGGAATTGAGAGTGCTTATCGGATGGGAAAAGGTAGTATTCCTATGCGCGGGGTGGCAACGATTGAGAAAATTCAACCGGGGAAACGCAAGCGTATCCGCGATTGTATTATCGTGACGGAGTTGCCTTATCAGGTGAATAAGGCGGGATGGATTGAGAAAGTGGCCGATCTGGTCAATCATGGGAAGTTAGAGGGCATTTCGGATATTCGCGATGAGAGCGATCGCACCGGAATGCGGGTAGTATTGGAGTTGAAAACGGATGCCCAACCCAGTAAAGTCTTAGCCCATCTGTATCATCAAACCCCTTTACAAACTAATTTTGGGGCGATTTTCTTGGCTCTGGTGGATGGGACTCCCCAGCAGTTGAGTTTGCGTGAAGTGCTGCAAGAATTCCTGAGTTTTCGGGAACAAACTTTAACTCGGCAATATACCCATGAGTTGGAACAAACGCGCAAACGCTGCCATATTCTGGAAGGATTGTTATTAGCTTTAACGAATTTAGATCGGGCGATCGCTATTCTCAGAAATGCAGCCGATGGTACAACGGCTAAAGCCCAACTTCAAGAACAGTTAGACCTACAACCGGCTCAAGCCGATGCTTTGTTAGCGATGCCGATGCGTCGGTTGACGGGGTTAGAGCAACAAAATTTACAAACTGAGTTCGACCAACTGACTCAACGAATTCAAGAATTGGAGCAATTACTCAATCAGCGATCGGAATTGCTGAAGTCGTTGAAAAAAGAACTTCGGAGCCTTAAGCGTCGCTATGATAATCCCCGACGCACGCGCATTCAAATCGCTAAGGAAACTGCCTCTGAACCTAAGCAGCGGGGGAGTTCGAGAAGTCAGTCCGAGGAATCTGGAGGATCGTCTAGGCGATCGAAAAGTGCCCAGAAGGCTAAATCTTCGGCTATCGAGCAACAGGCGATCGAGGAGTTATCGTTATCTCTGGAAACCAGTTATCTAGAGATTAGCTATGGGGGATATATTCGTCGAGTCCCTGAGCTGAGTCCAGATGGGGGTGAGGGGATGAGTTCGATGTTAAGTTCCTATCAAGCAAGAGCGGATGCCGATTTATTGCTGTTAACGGTTGACGGCAAAGGCTATGGGGTGAAGGTGGGTCAGGTTCCGACTAGTAGTAAGTCTCAAGGTATTCCCCTCAATAGTTTAGTGCCCCATAGTGGCACGGGACAACCACCAGATGTGGTGGCTCAGTTTGTGTTAACGGAGTATGGGGACGATCTCGATTTAGTATTAGTAACGGAGGAGGGACGGATTAAACGTTTGCCTTTGGCTGAGTTTGCCAATCTGCGAGCTAGTGGGTTAACGGCGCTGAAGTTGAAGGAGGGCGATCGCCTCAACTATGCATATTTATCAGATCCGGGGTCACAATTATTGTTGGCAACATCGGGGGGGCGGATCTTGCGCCTAGATATGAATTCGGAACAAGTCCCTGTTTTAGGACGCACGGCTCAGGGTTACCAAGCCCTAAGATTGCGAAAACAGGAGAAATTGGTGGGTTGTGTGGTAGCGCATCCCCAGGATCAAATCCTGTTGGTTTCCGAGATGGGATTCGGGAAACGGGTTCGAGTGGAGGTCATTCGCCAAGGAAATCGTGGGGATATTGGCACTCAGGCTCTACAATTTAGTCAGCGTAGCGACCGCATGGTAGGCATGGTATTAGCACCTTCGGGTGGAACAGTACAAGTTGTCAGTAGCAGTCAACGGTTTTGGCGCTTAGAGGTAGATAAGGTGCAAGAGATGGGTAAGGATGGAACCGGCGATCGGCTGTTGAAACTTCAGTCCCAGGAAAGGCTCAAGACAATTGACCTCTTACAATACGTTTTACAAGACTAACAAAGTCAGTAACTGGGAGGGAAGATTGCCGCGATAATAGCCGCTAATCTCTGAGGTGTCCATCCGACGAGATCGGAGACTTGTCCATCACCGAGTTCTACCACGCGATCTCGTCCATCTCTGTGTTGAACGACATCAATAGTGAAGAAGGGACTATTAATGCGATCGGCAACTTGATGAACAATTTTGGGGATACGATGTTCGGGTTCATGAGCATAAGGTATGCCTTGAACCACAAAATATCGAGTTTCTGAATCAGGTACAAACTCTTCAACTTCTCGCACGCAGAATCCGCCTTCGATCCCTTGTCTAAACTTAATCATATTCGCAATAAGCTGCGGTACATCATCGGTAGACTCGAGTAAAGACCCTGATGCTATCTTGAGCGATTTCACATAATCTTTAATAAAGTAAGATGGCCAATTTAAGGTCTCAAGTTCCGTTTTCAAATCAGCATCAGGAGGAAAAATTAAAGTTTTTGGCGTAAACTCTGAAATCAGAGGATACCAATTGGGCAAATGGTGACATTGAAGATAGGTTTTAGGATTCGTCAACATTGTTGCTTTATGAGCAGAGATCCCATTAGACAGAGTTGTATACTCATCATGGGTCATCATCCACCCCCGATAAAGAATAGTTTCATTTTCAGAGATTGCAGGAAAGACCTGATACTTTCCTTGATGAAGGGATTCTAGAGAAACGAAGGAAATTTGGTATCCCATCTCCTTCAATACTGCTATGCTATCGATAAAAGTACTATCAGGTTTCTTGGGTTTTATCGCATCACTAGGAAATAGAAATCGCATGATGGAAGGATTCATAAAATGTAGGGTAACGTCAGTTTTGGTTAAGCGATCGTTAGACTCAAGTTGTCCTGTCAGGGGAGTAATAACACTAATCTTGATAGTTTCTTTATTGACTCTATCTGAAATCTGGCTACTACAAGCAGCTAACATCAGCCCGATTAGGGAGGCTATCAACTTAAAGCGGGACATGCTAGTTGAGATGAGGGGTTAGGTCTTGCTAAAGTCATATAATAGAGCATCAATCCTACCCAACCGTTCTGTGACGCGCCAACCCCACGATCAATTTGCCAAGCAATATCTCAAAGAACTCCTCGAACCTTTGGGAACTGTTAACATTGGCCAGGAAATTCCAGGGGAAACCCTACAAGTCGATCTGATTTTCGATCCCTATCCAGAGCCTCCAACTAATCCACCAGCCTTGGGTTTACTCTCTCAACTCGTTTCTACTCCCTGCTTATTAGAACCCTATCGCAATTGCCCCACTAACCCAGAAATTCGCAACTGTATCCTCAAGCTTTTTTATGTTCATGCCGAGTTACAACGTCAAGCCAAGCGGGGAGATAACCCCCTCAACGAACAACAACTGCCCCGATTATGGATTTTAACTCCTACTGCATCAGAGAGACTCTTGGAAGAGTTGGGTGCGGGTCAAGATTCCGAATATGAGTACACAGGAGTGTATCGACTAGCACAGATTAATCAAACCGGGATTATTGCCATCAACCAACTACCAGAAATCCCAGAAACCCTATGGTTGAGAATGCTGGGGAAAGGGAGAACTCAGAAAAGAGCCATTGAGCAAGTGCTAGAGTTACCCAGAGAAGATCCTCAACGGCGAAATATTCTACAGCTAGTGGGGATGTGGCGGATTAATGTTGCTAGTAAAATAGAGCTAGAACCAGAAGAGAGGGAATTGATTATGGAGTTATCATCAGCATATCTACAGTGGAGAGAAGACACCCTGCAACAAGGCATTCAACAAGGACTTGAGCAGGGGGTTCAACAAGGCATTCAACAAGGACTTGAGCAGGGGGTTCAACAAGGACAACGCTTGCTCATTGAAGCTTTGCTGAGGACTCGGTTTGGTGAGTTAGATGAAGCGCTCTTGGGTATCATTGACTCTTTACTGGAATTATCTCCAGATGAGTTTATGCCTTTGTGTTTAAATGCTTCTGGTGAGGAATTATTGGAGCGATTTGGCAATGTGACTGATACTGAGAATGCATGAGAATTTTTTAAATAGTGGTCATTGTGGCAAAGGTAGTTTTAGAGAATCTTTATAAGAGTTTTGTCGCTTCGGAGAGTCCAACTCAGGGGCAGTCGGTTGCTGAATCTGGAGATGAGGTGAATGTTCGTAAACCCAAGTCTCCGGTTCTGCGAAATATTAATTTGACGGTGGAGGATGGGGAGTTTTTGGTGCTGGTGGGGCCATCTGGATGTGGTAAGAGTACCCTATTGCGGATTATTTCGGGTTTGGAGAGTTTGACGGGGGGACAGGTTTGGATTGGCGATCGCCAAGTCAATACCTTACCCCCGAAAGCTCGCAATACCGCCATGGTATTCCAAAATTATGCCCTTTATCCCCACATGACCGTTTATGAGAACATCGCCTTTGGCTTGAGGCGGGGGAATTCAGGACAATCAATGGAACAATGGATGAAACGAGGGGGAGTCGCCCTAACGCGATCGCTTCCTCCCGGTTTCCGCTATGTGTCCCTAGAGGAGCGTCAGATTAAAGCGCAGGTGCAACAAGTAGCGCGGTTATTGGAAATTGAAACTCTATTGGAGCGCTTACCGAAGCAGTTATCTGGGGGACAGAAGCAAAGAGTAGCTTTGGGACGGGCGATCGCCAGAAATCCCCAAGTTTTCCTCATGGATGAACCCTTATCCAATTTAGATGCTCAGTTACGAACACAAACGCGATCGCAGATTGTGGAATTACAGCGACAGGTGGGAGTAACAACGATTTATGTAACTCACGATCAAGTAGAAGCAATGACGATGGGCGATCGCATCGCAGTCATGAATCAAGGAGAACTGCAACAGGTCGCTCAACCCTTAGAACTCTATCATCGTCCCGCCAATCAGTTTGTCGCCCAATTTATTGGTTCTCCACCCATGAATTTTATACCCGTCAAGCTGTCTGCCCCCCTTCTATTACAGCATCCTCAATTTCACTTTACCTTACCAGAAAGGTGGCAATACCCCTTACAGAAATTAGGGGAGTCTTCCCTAATTTTAGGCATTCGCCCAGAACACCTTCAGGAAAGCGCTCCCGCACCTAAAAATTTACCGATTCAGGTGAAAGCAGTGGAGCAACTCGGTCATGAAACCTTACTTTCGGGAAGTCTCCCAGAAGAAACTAAAATTCTTAATCTAAGATTGTCTCAACCGCGCTCTATCAAGATCGGGGAAACCCTCTGGTTTTCTATGATTCCTGAACAAATTCACCTATTTTCTCTCCAGGCGGGATTAGCTATTTTCCCTATTGAGGATCAAAACCATAAGAACTTCTGAATCCTCATCAAAAGTACAGCCAACTCTTTCTCATTTTGTTAATATTTATTTACACCAACAATTTGAGCGTCAATGAGGACTTCAACCTATGGAAAATCGCGAAACTTTACCCAACCGTAATGCTTGGAAGGTCGGCTTCACCCCCCAAGCAGAAATCTGGAATGGCCGTTTAGCCATGCTTGGCTTTGTAGTTGCCCTAGGAATTCAATTGGTCTCTAGTGATGGAGTGCTGGGGATTTTGGGGTTATAGCTCTACACGCTAAGGAATAGGGAATAAGCAATAGATTTATAGATTTATAGAGGCTAGGTTCGATCGCTTGAGGTTCGCCCTAACCCCCTTAGCAGTCGCTATATAACAAAAAGACGGCAGGTTAAGACTTGCCGTCTTTCAGAGTAAATAGCGAGGCTAGGAGCTAGCCGATATATTCCCGTAAAATACTATTGCGGTTGGGATGACGCAATTTACGCAAGGCTTTCGCCTCAATTTGCCGTATCCGCTCCCGTGTCACATTAAAGATTTGTCCAATTTCCTCAAGGGTTTTCATGCGTCCATCATCTAAGCCATAGCGCAGACGCAAGACATCCCGTTCGCGAGGACTAAGGGTTCCCAAAACTCCTTCTAGATCTTCGCGCAGCAAACTCTTAGAAACTTCGTCTTCTGGGGTTTCGCCATCAGATTCGATGAAATCACCTAGTCGAGAGTCTTCCTCTTTACCAATAGGAGTTTCTAGAGAGATGGGCAATTGGGCAGATTTGGCAATGAACCGCAGTTTTTCGATGGTCATTTCCATTCGTTCTGCAATTTCTTCCTCGGTGGGTTTGCGCCCCATTTCTTGGGAGAGGAGTTTAGTCGTCTTTTTAATCCGAGAAATGGTTTCGTAGAGGTGAACCGGAAGGCGAATTGTACGAGATTGATCGGCGATCGCCCGCGTAATTGCTTGACGAATCCACCAAGTGGCATAAGTCGAGAACTTATATCCTTTCTCATGGTCGAATTTTTCGGCAGCCCGGATTAAGCCTAAGCTCCCTTCCTGAATCAAATCTTGGAAGGATAAGCCCCGATTCATATATTTTTTGGCGATCGAAACCACCAGACGCAAGTTGGACTGTACCATCTTGTCTTTAGCTCGTCTTCCCAGATGCAAACGATAGCGAAACTGGGGCAAAGGCATTCCCACCGATTCCGCCCATTCTGCATCGCTGGGTTCTCGTTCTAGCCCATCTTCTAAATCGTCTCTCAGACGCTCTAATTCTAATAAATCAGCAATTTTACGGGCTAGTTCAATTTCTTCATCAGCCCTTAACAATCGAATCCGACCAATTTCTTGTAAATACAGACGAATAGAGTCTTCTGTATAATGCTTTTTCTTGACTTGGGTCTTTCGACGTATCGAGCGAACTTTGCCAGACTTACCGTCTTCCTCATCCGGAGTAGTATCTAGATAATCTTCTAGTTCATCCTCCTCTATTGCATACAGTTCCTCTTCTAGTTCGGGGGGTTCGAGGGTTGGGAGTAGGTTTTTAGCCTGGGTCATGCCGCGTTCCTCATGCTCCTTATAAATATCTTAAGAAATGAAATTGAGAAATTGTGTTGGTGAGTTTTTGTTCACCCTTATCTACCAACAAACCTTTCAAGTTTAACAATACTTGAGGGATCTGTGGGTCAGATTAGGGAAAATTAGATCGTTTTCTCTAGTTAAATGAGTATGGGGGGGTAGCACCCCATATTCACTTATAGGAGGTTCCTTAGTCCTCCTCTAGAGAGGTTCCCCTGATGATCCGACACCAGCGAACTGGGAGAGTAAGACCCTTCCAACTAGAGGTTGGATCGGCGATCTTAGGACTGGATTTTAACCAGAGCGTGACATCAAGGGGAGGAAAAATTAGGGTTGGCTTTGCCATACTACAAAAACACGAAAATGTAGTGGTTTTTGTAAGTGAACTCTACTAGAGTAGAAGATCAGACTCAACTACCAATTGGATTGCCCTAAGGGTCTCAATTGCAGTCTATTTTCTGTTAAGTTAACTCACTTTGCCTGAAATGGGAGGGGCAATTAGGTTAAGTTAATTGACAAAATTAACGTTTTAGCGGCAAGCTTTGTTCTCTTGGGTTCTAGGATGGCGGTAGGGTATTGGGGAAGTCATCTTTTTTCAGGGGACTGGGTAAATCCAAAGAGAGTCCATCAATGATAACAGCTTTCACAATGGGGTCTCGTAAGCTTACCCACAAACTGCAATGCTTTTCTGTAATACTAATCACTACACGAGTTTCATTGTAAGTGAGTTTACAGCCAAACTGATAGAGTTGGGCCCGGAATTGAGGGCTGAGGGTATATAAACGACAAAACATTTCCTGTTTGTAGTTCATTCCCTCTTGAATCTGGTCATTTAACCAGAATTTAAAGGTAAAAAGTGTATTTTCCTTAACGACCAGAGGTAACACAATAGTTTGGCTGTAAAATCAACAGACTAGATGTGATACTTCAAGACTAAAATACATGAGTGTACTCTTAATCTTAAAGATTGGTGAGATTAAACGCAAATTGGGCTTTGAGACCGGACATGTTCGACAAAGTTAGAGAGAATTTGTAGTCCAGCGCGGTCGGATTTTTCAGGGTGAAATTGAACAGCCATGAGGTTGTTTTTGGCGATCGCCGCTGTTACACATTGAGTTCCATGGGTCACCGTTGCTCCGCAGACCGCTTTATCTTGGGGATCGACATAGTAGGAGTGGACAAAATACATCCAAGAAGTGGTTGATAAATGCGTCCATAAGGGAATATCCGGTTGGGTAAAGTGCAAGTGATTCCATCCCATGTGGGGAATGGTGATTCCCGGCTCCCAGTGAAAACGACGGACTGCTCCAGGGAGGATACCTAGACCGGGTTGCTGTCCTTCTTCGCTGTAGTCAAACAGGATTTGTAATCCTAAGCAAATACCAAGAAAAGGTTTCCCACTGGAGATCGCCTCTTTAATCGGATCTTCTAAGTACCGCGATCGAATATGCTCCACGGCTGGATCAAAGGCCCCTACCCCCGGTAACACCACAGCGTCTGCTTGGTGTATTTCTGTAGCTCGGTCGGTTACTTTGGGGGTTGCACCGGCTTTCTCCAGTCCCTTACAAACCGAGTGCAAATTACCCATATCGTAATCGATGACGGCGATAACTGACATGGTATTTTATCCTTACTGAATGGGCAAATATGCCCTTATTGTAGGTTATTCTTGATGTAAATTAATGTAACAATTTCCGAGCATTTGCATAAAAATGGCTGATTTCAACGGAGAACCCGATAGAGAACCTCGTTCACCTGTGGTTAAATATGCTGTATTAGAAAGGGGTTTATTAATACTTAGCTCAAGCCAATGTTCAAAGTTTTCGTTTATGGGACGCTCAAGCCCGGTGAAGTGAATTACCAGCGCTATTGCGAAGGGCGTATCGTCAAAGAAGAAGAGGCGATCGCCTGGGGGCGTTTATTTTTGCTACCCATGGGTTATCCAGGCCTGACTGTAGGAACGAAGCGGATTGAGGGATATGTACTCCATTTTCAGGATTCACACCTGCTCGATCAGCTCGATCAATTAGAGGGCTATCACCCCGACTCACCCTTAGAGGATAACCAATATCTACGCCAGTTGATGCCTGTCTTTCGACCAACTGGTGAACCTCTGTGTGATGCTTTGGTCTATGTGATGAGTGTAGAGAAGATTGAGGGATACGGGGGCACTGAGTTACTCAACGGCTCTTGGTCTCCCGTATCTGATTAGCGGTCATTCTGGAGCATTTGATGAAGATCGCCCGTTGCATTAGGCATTCCCAAAGGATTGTTATCCGATTTAGGGATATTAATCAGGGGCTGATCCAGGGCGATACGCATCAGAGCTGGCGAGGTCGGGGTTTCCGCTATTTGGGGGAACAGTTGGTTAGAATTGGCAAAGGTTGTAGATAGGGCTGCCACTGCAGCAGCGGCGATCGCCCCTGTTCCCCATAAGAGGGCGGTGCGTTTGGGTCGTCGATCTAAGCGGCCCATCACTTGAGTAACCATATCCTCCACGGGTTGCTCTTGGGGAGGAGTGGGCAACATTTCAAAGCCTTGACGAAGTTTAAGCAGGCGTTGATAGAGACATTGAACCGTAGGGTCATTGTCTAGCCATTCTTCCACCTGTTTGCTTTCCGAAGCACTGACTTCGCCATCAAGATAGGCACTGAGCAGTTCAAAGCGATCGCGTTTTAACATATCAGGTACACCCATATGTGAATTGGGGTTGCTGTCATTCCAGGAAGTCAGATGGGATAAATATCCCTCCTTCTGGGAATGGGGTTGACAATCAAAGTGAGGAGTCATAGGGGGTCACCTACCAAGTTGATAAACTCAAGATCACACTTAGTTACTAACCCAAGATAGTGTACACCTAATGATCCTAAAAGGGGTATTTAAGTTTCCAATTAATCTTAAGATTTCTCAACACGAAGTCTGAACAGGTCAGTTTTTCTTCTTAGCTATTGAGATACTTCTGAAGTTGGATTTGTAAGCGTTGACGCGCCCTAGCAATCCGAGATTTTACCGTTCCTAGAGACACACCCGTAATGTCGGCAATTTCTTCATAGGCCATCCCTTCGATTTCCCGCAGGATAATCGTTGTGCGGAACGTTTCTGGCAAATCGGCGATCGCCTGTTGCAATTGTTCGTAAAACTCGGTTGTGGTTAGACTTTCTTCTGGGCCTGGATCGCCAGCCGGAAGTTCCCAACTGATCTCCTCATCATCAAACCGGCGTGGGGCATCTAAAGAAATTGGAGGTCTTACCCGTTTACGCTTGCGGAGTTCATCATAAAACAAATTTGTCGTAATCCGACTTAACCATCCGCGAAACTTAGCCGGATCGTTCAGACGCTTCACATTACGATAGACCCGAATCCAGACTTCCTGACCTAGATCTGCCCGGTCTTGCCAATCTGGAGCCAAGTGATAGAGCATCCGATTAACATGGGATTGATATCGCCTAACCAATTCAGCAAATGCCAATTTATCAGGGCGAAGACCGGCCTGACAGCGCATAATAAGATCGGTGTTTGAGAGTTTTTCGGGCTGCACAGGTGCTTGAGGAACTCCTGCCCCAACCGTTGACCAGGATAAAGAAACAGATTGACTCATGGACAGAATTAGTGCTTAAACACTCCAGTCTAGACATGACGTGGGGTTTTGCTCTAAGTTCCCGTTCAATCTCTCCCTAGTGTACCTGAAACAGGGCATTATCCCTAGGATTAAAGCACAGATCATTCCAGAGGTTGAGGCTTTTTCTCGTAAGTCTGTGCATAATTTTGTAACAAATGGCTGACCTGAGAAAGAACGTTATCCGTTTTACCCAGGGCTTGCCGTTCGGGTTCTTGAGGTTTTTCTTGGTTCTTAGAAATGGCCGCACCAACCTGTTGCTTAATTAAAGCCATCAGCTCTTGTTTGGCTCGATCCCGTTGATAGCGGGCCCCTTCTTCGGTCGTGGCATATAGGGGAGGTAGGCGGTTGAGAGCATAGGCCGCCACATCTCCCAAATCTAGTTTAATTCCTTCTTTTTCTTCGATCGCCGCTACATAAGTCATGGACTCGGTTAGCACTAATTCTTCCATCACATTAATGAATTGCTTCCGGGGAACGGCCACGACTTCACCGGTCAATAAACACCCCATTAACCGGTCTAAAGCCATGTATTCCTCAATAGATAGCTCTGAGGCATTATCACAAATATTCCCTACCTCAGCTTCCATGGCTGGGGTTAAATAGCCATCCTTGAGGGCCTGTTCCACAATCTCTTGGATACTCATAAGGCTGATCTACTCCACAGTTTCCTTGCTCACCATTAACGATACACTTTTCATCCATCTTCCCCCAGTTTGCCCCAAGAATTTCTACGATCCGGATCGCTTTGATCTTGTGAAATATTTTAACCTCTGAAGATTAATGGATTTATTCAATGCCTTCATAGCGCCAAGGCACAGGATCGACAGCCACACCATTCACATAGAGTCCCCAGTGTAGGTGAGGGCCAGTTGAAGCACCTGTTGATCCTACTGTACCAATGACTTGACCCGCTTCCACCCTTTGTCCTTCCTGCACGTTAATGGTGTGGAGATGGATAAAAATGCTCAAGATTCCCTGGCCATGATCGAGTCCAATGGTGTTTCCATGGATTTCAAACCCATCGACTTCTCTACCGACGAGGGAAATGATTCCCGCAGCAGGGGCAATGACCGGGGAACCGGTAGCTGCGGCATAATCAACACCCCGATGGTAGTAATTGTCAGCAAATTCACCGTTATAGTAGCGTTGAACGCCAAAGACGGTGGAAACATACCCTGAACTGGGGCGCAAAAAGGGGCCGTTCCAGAATTTTTGGGGAGTAACCAGGCTCTTGAATGCATCTACGCTGTCAAATTCGTGGTCAGTTCCTTCAAGAGCAGCATCGCTTTCGGATAACCAAATGCTTTGGGTGGGAAAGGTGCGATTGCCCATTCCTACTCTAACGGTTTCGGTTTTTCCATCTCCTTGAACCTGAATCGACCAGGTCCCGGGATTATCTAAGGGACTCGATGGAATCAAGGCCCGAAATCGATTGGGACTTAAGGGAAATACGGGGTAAGTTGTATTTCCCATCTGTACGGTGGGGGAGTCTGGGGTGGTGACCTGAATTTGTATAGAAATGGTATCTCCAAGCTGGGCAGATTGGGGATTAACCCGAACTTGTAAAGCTTGGAGGGGCTGGCTTAGGGCGGCCCAAGAGATTAGGGTAAGCAGGGTGGATTGATATCGGGTAAAGATGTTCATCGAGCGATCGGGGGTTTAGGGAACTCAAGTATAAAGACAAGGACTTAGGGTTTAGGTTTTATAAAAACAATCGCTTGTCGCCAGACGATAGTGGGTTGTTCATAGTGATCCATCAAGCAGATACAGTTGGCATCTTGCCAAACAATCTTGCCTACAATTAGATCGTCGGTGACTAATTTGAGTTCAACTTCATTTTTTTCTTGGATGAAGTTCTGGATGTTGCGAACACTGGGTAAACTCGTATCAAACTCGGACATAGTTAGAGGGCCAATGATGGTTTAATGTGGGAATTAGAGACTCCCGAACAAAGTTTAACAAGGGATGTCTGAAAATGGGAGTGGGGCGGGACTGGGGAGATGGGGAAACCCGGAGAGGGATTGACTCATTGCGTATTGCCTATTGTCTGTTCTCTATTACCAATTACCATGATGAAAATTGAGTAGGGTAAGGTTATGGAACTCGAATTTACGAAGTATCAGGGATTGGGGAATGATTTTATTTTGCTGGATAATCGGGGAACTCAGGAGCCTTTGATTACGCCGGAGCAGGCGGTTGAATTGTGCGATCGCCATTTTGGCATTGGAGCTGATGGAGTGATTTTTGCCCTTCCTGGACAGGAGGGGACGGATTACACCATGCGGATTTTTAATTCCGATGGTTCGGAACCCCAGATGTGTGGCAATGGTATTCGCTGTTTTGCCCAGTTTGTCGCCCAGCTAGATGGGTCTGGAAAGGAAGAATATCAGATTTCGACTTTAGCAGGGGTAATGGTTCCTAAACTGGGGTCACAGGGTCAGATAACGGTGGATATGGGCATTCCTCGCTTAGGAGGGGCAGAGATTCCCACCACCTTGGGATCGGAAAGCGATCCGGTGGTAGATCGGGCATTGGAAGTGGCGGGACAATCCTGGTTAGTGACCTGTGTGAGTATGGGAAATCCCCATTGCGTGACGTTTGTAGAGGATGTGGAGAAAATTGCCTTAGAGAAAATTGGCCCCCAATTTGAACATCATCCAGTTTTCCCAGAACGGATTAATACGGAATTTGTACAGGTTCTAGCCTCCAACCGGGTGAAAATGCGGGTTTGGGAGCGAGGTGCTGGGATCACCTTAGCTTGTGGGACAGGGGCTTGTGCAACGGTGGTTGCTGGAGTACTCTCTAAGAAGTGCGATCGCCGCACGACCGTAGAATTGCCAGGTGGCGATCTGGACATTGAGTGGGCTGTAAACGATAGACTATACATGACCGGGCCGGCTCAATCGGTGTTTACTGGCCAAGTTGTAATCTAAAGAGGACAATTCATGGGTGGGGGAATTTATCTGATTCAGGATGAGGATCATTTAGTAGAGATGATGGAACAATCCTATGATTCAGAAGAGCGCCTGCAAGAGTTAATTGAAAAATATCCTAATCTTTTAGCAGGCGATCAGATCGATCGAGCAACCCCTAGATGGTGGTTAGGCATTACTCGTGAAATAACCTCCACCCTAGACGAGGAAGATGATAATAGTTGGTCTTTAGATCGCCTATTTGTGGATCAAGATGGTATTCCTACTTTGGTTGCCATTCAGAAAGAGGATAGCAAGCGATCGCGCCGGGAAATGATGGGCAAAATGTTAGAGTATGCTGCCCAACTGCCTTTACACTGGCCCGTAGAATCGGTCATTGCCCAATTTGAACTCAATTGTCGCGAGCAAGGGCGAGATCCAGAACAGGTGTTTGAATCCTTCTTAGGAACTGATGTGGATGAAGAAAAATTCTGGCAGAAAGTCAAAACCCATCTACAAGCGGGCAAAGTCAGATTGATTTTTGTCTCGGACGAGGTTTCTCCAGAGTTTCGGGTGATGATTGAGTTTCTTAATCCCCAAATGGACCCCTTGGAAATTTTAGCCTTAGAAGTTAAGCAATATGTGAGTGAAACGGGGTTAAAAACCTTGGTTCCCCGCGTGATTGGCAAAACAGCGGAATCCCAGCAGAAAAAGGCCAGTACAGTCCTAGAGCGCAGGCGTTGGGATCAAACGTCATTTTTCTATGAATATGGGGCCCGACAGAGCCAGGAAGAGGCGCAAATTGTACGCCGGTTGTATGATTGGGTAATCCAAGATAAGCCCCTGCGAATTAAATGGGGCATGGGAGATACCTATGGTGGATTTTCGGTTTGGGTGGCTCCATCCAATGCCCCCAATGCTCAGATGAGTGAGTTTTTTAGTATTAGTATTGATGGGGTGCTTCAGGTTTCGTCTAGAAGCTATGCTATCCTATCTCCTTTTGATAAAAAGAAGGAATGGAACTATTTAAGAAATCAGTTTAGTTCAATTGGGTTATCCCTCCCGGTCGATCCTGTAGAACCGAGGTTAACCAGTTTTGTCTTATCTAGTTTACAAGATGAGTCTGCCTTAAATCGGGTGATCGATGTATTGGAGGCAGTGCTGAGTAAGGTGATGGGGAATAGGGAATAGCAAATTGAGGAGCAAAGCGTGAGACAATGACAGGTTGAATGAGTAAGAGCAAGCTTTATGTCCCAACCCTTGACTGAGAATCGATATCCAGAAGTTCTATCTATAGAGTGGTCTGTTGTGTCCCTTTCTGAGTCTACGGGAGAGGGACAAGAGTATGATTTGTATTTGAGTATAGCCTGCGGCGATCGATGGGAACCTCTGGGAAATGGCCAACTGCAATTTGGCTTGAAGGGGGGGGAATTAGCGCTGAGTTTGAAAGAAGGGATTTGGTGTTCAGAAGCGGAGCAGGAGCCGGATTTGAGCGGTATTGGAGCGCAGGCGATCGCCTCTGGAACCCCAGAAAATCCCACCTGGACGTTAACTCCACTCAAATCAGGGCAGATATTGGCAGGTTCGATCTCTCGATGTAAGTGGGGGCGCATTCAAGCCACGTCTAGTCAAGGAGCGTTGGAAGCTACGTTTTCTCTGAAGGCTACGGAGATTCAAATTATGGGGGCAGAAGGGTTATGGCTCCATCAAGTAACGCCGAATCAAGTGGCGATCGCCGAGCAAAAACTAGCCCTCATGCTGCTACAATCACAACTGCAACCCTACATCAGTCGTACCCTCTGGCAAGCTCAAGGGAAAGTGGAGATGCCACCGAGCCATCAACCTAGCTTTGACGGAGCAACTGCGTTAGCTCTCATTACCCAAATTACCACCGCCAACACCGACAATTTCCAAGAACTTGCGGAAATTGCTGGCTTAAACCTCGCTCAAGACTTAGCTGGAGCCAAACTCTTAGGTACAAACTTAAACGGTTTAGACTTGAGCGAAGCCAACCTTTGCCGCGTCTATCTGCGCGGAGCAGAACTCTGTGATGTCGATTTGAGTAGCGCCAATCTCCAAAATGCCAACTTTGGTGGAGCCGACTTAAGCGGCGCTTATCTTAGTGATGCTCATTTAGAAAGGGCAAACTTCCACCGCGCTAGTTTAGCTCTTGCCAACCTCAGTGGAGCTAACTTAAGCGGCGCTGACTTTACTGAAGCGAATCTCAGTAATGCTAACCTCAGCGATACCCAGTTAACAGGTGCAAACTTTACTGGAGCTGACTTAACCGGTGCAGGTATTGTGCTATCCGATCTGACTAATACTATCCTCGATCGAGCCAAGGTTCACGATACCCGATTCAAGGATAATCCAGGATTAACACAAGCAATGCACGATTCCCTGTTGCAAAGAGGAGCTATTTTTGAACACGACGAGACAGAATAGGGAAAAGAGCAAATTTCAAGGGTAAAAAACGTTGACCCATTACCAGAGTAAAGCGCTGTATTGAGGTATAGTATTTAATCTATGGGTTAGA
>DDLS01000025.1 GCA_002340255.1 Cyanobacteria bacterium UBA2566 | reverse complement strand
TCTTTGGTTACCCTAGTTGGGTCTCCAGCTTGGATATATATCTATTTTATCACACCTTGAATTTCTCTATGAAATCTATAGAAAACTCTTATGTGATGGTCATGTGATTGATTTATTGATGAAATCCTATGGCAATGCTTTAATGGATAGATTTTCTCTATTTGCATGACCTATTTACTCTGCACTGCTTTGGAGTGGTGTAGGATGATTTTAGGTAGATTTTAGGTAGAGCAACCGATTTTTAGTTGGTAGATTGTGAGTCAAAGCCCATCACTGCAAGAGTTTAATTACTGAAGCCGATGATGAGATTTGAACTCACGACCTACCGATTACGAATCGGTTGCTCTACCACTGAGCTACATCGGCAATTACCATCCTTTAGTATAGCATAGATTTAGGCTTTAGACTAGAATCTACAGGGAATACGCAAAAGAAAAGAGTCAAACTCAACGTTGAATGACAGAACGTGCTTTTTGGTTAGCCTGGTCACAATTGCCGAAGGCGGGGCCGGTTTTGCTACAAAGAATTGAGGCTCGGTTTGGCAGTTTGGCAGCCGCGTGGCAGGCGGATGCGATCGCCCTTAATTCTGTAGAAGGAATCGGAATCAAAACCGCACAATCCTGGGTAGCTCATCGTAAACAGCTCGATCCGATCGCCCTTTTAGAGCAGCATTTACAAACTAATCCTCAATTTTGGACTCCTAGCGATGCCCTTTATCCACGCTTATTATTAGAAATCCCCAATCCTCCACCGGTACTCTATTATCGAGGAATAGTGGAACCCGAAGAAAATCAAGGAATCAGACCAGCCGTAGCCATTGTGGGCACTCGCGATGTGACTGACTATGGCAGGCGATGGACCTATCGCCTCAGTAAACAATTAGCCCAACGGGGATTTACAATTGTCTCCGGTATGGCTCAAGGAGTGGATACTCAAGCCCATCGGGGATGTTTAGACGCAGGAGGGCGTACCATTGCTGTTTTGGGAACTGGAGTTGATATTATCTATCCTCCAGGCAATCAATCCCTTTATAAGCAGATCCTCGAACAAGGATTAGCGATCGGTGAATATCCCGCAGGAGTCCAACCTAACCGGGCCCATTTTCCCCAACGGAATCGCATTGTGGCGGGATTGAGTCGAGCTGTCTTAGTCACTGAAGCACCGACTCATTCGGGAGCATTAATTACGGCCAGATTAGCTAATGAATTTGGCCGGGATGTCTATGTCTTGCCTGGCCGAATTGATGATGAGAACTCTAAAGGATGCCTGGGTTTAATCAGTAAAGGGGCACAGGCGTTGATCAATGAAGGGTATGTATTAGAACTGTTGTCCCAAATTCCAGAACTCGATCCGGTGATTCCCAGAGAGAATGAACCCACTCAACAGTTATCCTTATTTTCCGCATCTCCTAAACCCGTACCTGTACCTGCACCTGTTCTTTCATTACCTCCTTTGCAACAGAAGGTATTAGAGGCTGTGAAGATGGAGGCGACTTCCCTGGATGCGATCGTACAGCAAACGGGATTAAGTGCAGCAGAAGTCTCCTCAACCCTAATCGAATTAGAGCTACTGGGATTAGTGTCTCAATTACCTGGAATGAGATACCAGCGTTAAAACTGTCCTATCTCAAGGAAGAATTCAGAAAATTATCCAGATCGCCATCCGATCTGCTTGAAAGTTAAGCTGGACAAGCAATTTCTAGGAACTGCTGGCCAATGGTATTCGTCAGTCCCCCTTGAGCCAAAACCTATACTGTCAGTTTTGCCGGAATCTTGGGGGATAGATCTTCTTATAGTTGGGGAAATCCCTAGAACAAGTCTCTCAGTTTTATCTTATGAACACGCGATCTATTCTCACTCTTCTTTTAAGTCTTTCCTCAACGGTCTTTATCTCTTCTGTGCAACCGGCTTATGCCAACCCTGTGAAAGAGACAGAAATTAACGCCCAATCCTATGCACTCATGGAAGAGCCAACGATTTGGAAGCAACTCCCCACACCAGACCAAACTATTACCGCTTTAGACATTAGTCCGACAGGAAATTTTGCAGTGGGGGGGAGTGAAGAGGCGATCGTTCATTTATGGGATTTAAGGGCGCAACAAGTGGTTCGCGATCTGCATAGTCATACCGCTAAAGTTACCTCGGTGGTGTTTAGTCCTAATGGGCGAACTTTTGTTAGTGGCAGTACTGATAAAACGATCAAAATTTGGAATTTAGCCATGTTAAGGCTAAACATGACTATCTATACAGATCGTGAAATTCATTCCTTAGCTGTAAGTCCCCATGGACAAACCTTTGCCAGTGGTAATGAGGATGGTACAGTAGAAGTCTGGAATTTAAATACGGGTAAAAAAAGACGAGAATTTAGTACACCAATACAGTCAAAAGTTGAAGTCTCTTATAGCGATGATGGTAACTTTTTAGTGACTCGTTATCCCGATCGCGATATCGTCCATTTTTGGAATCCGCTGACTGGAGAGTTGTTGGGCTCCAATCTTGCCGAAGATCTATTGCATGTAGACCAATGGTCAGAGATAGCTTGTAGTGGTTTATCGGAATCGCTAGGGGATAACCCTGGTAGTGAGGGATTTTGGTCAGAGCTTTGTGGCGAGATTGCTTCTACTGCTCAAGGAAACTTGTGGGCTAATATTGACTCTCATTCTATTGTTCTGTGGCGTTTGCCCAATCCTGTCAAATTCACCGCTAACCAAGGTTCAAATCCCGATTTACTTGGTTCCGAAGAGGCGATCGCCAGCATCCCCTAAACCGGGTAAAATATAGCCATGCTCGTCTAAGCACTCATCAATGGCAGTCGTATAAATTGGGATATCTGGATGTTCTTCTTGAACATGCTCTAACCCTTCGGGAGCGGCTAATAGACAGACAAACTTAATCGATGTTGGGTTCAGTTCTTTTAACCGACTAATGGCAGCAACAGCAGTATTACCAGTGGCTAACATGGGATCGACAATGAACATATCTCGCTCTTCCACATCATGGGGAACCTTGAGATAATACTCAATGGGAATCAAAGTTCTCGGATCTCGGTATAAGCCAATATGTCCCACCCGCGCAGAAGGAATGAGTTCCAACATGCCATCTAAAATGCCTTGTCCAGCTCGCATAATGGAAATCACTACCATTTTCTTTTCTGGCGCTAAAACTGGCGCTTCCATTACCCCTAAAGGAGTCTTAATCTCTTCTAATTTTAAGGGTAAATCTCTGGTCACTTCATAGGCAAGTAACAAGCTAATTTCTTTAAGCAAGGAGCGAAATTTAGCTGTACTGGTTTCCTCGCGACGCATGAGGGTTAGTTTATGAGCAATGAGGGGATGGTTGATAATGGTGACGTTGGACATTAGGGAATAGGGAATAGGGAATAGGGAATAGGGAATAGGGTTGTGGTACATGGCTTTGAGCCTTTAAGGCTGTACACCATAGCAGCGAGAAGCGCTGTAGTACTTCGCGCTGGTAATTGGGTAATGGAGAATAGGAATGGATAACTGTAGAGTTGACAGTGGATTATTGATAATTATAAGCTGTAGCCATTGATCTATGCCCGATCTGTGGTTACCGTAGTATTTTACAGAAACGATTGACTGGGGCAATCGATCGCGCGGGAAGTGCCTATGAAGCATTCCCAGAGTTACGCTACACTCTAAGAGAGCAGTCCATTGTTCCCGATATTACCATGATTGGCGGCGATCGCATCCCTTGAGTTGTGTCACGGCACTAGAAGACTGTGCCATCACTATCAATAAATAGGGGAGGAACTCCACCAGAGCGAAGTTGAGCAGCAATTTTCCGCCCTGCTGTCCAACTTCCTCCCTGTAAAAGTTTGACCAGGGGAAATTCATCAGCAGTTAAGTTGAGTTTTTGGCGGATAATTTCGGTGAGTTTGTCAAGTAAAATTACGGTCAAAGCACGCCATTCAATAATGAGTTCTGAATCGACTTTATGAGGGATAGTGAGTTGGGATTGATCTTTAATTTCTAATCCCCCTAGATCTAAAAAGAGTCCACCATTGCGATATTCAGGTAGCCCGGTGAGTTGATTTAAGTCGGTGATAGTTAAACCGAGTTCTTGCAAAGGTTCAAGAAGTGAATAGGTTAACCATTGGGAGAGTTTATGAAATGGGATGAATTGGGAGCCTATTCCAGTTTTAGGTAAAGCAGTATGTTGCCAAACATCCCCTAGGTTCACGCCATTGAGGGTTAAGCGTCCAGGCCAAATTTCTCCAAGGCTCTCTAGAATCGTTTGAAAAATGGTAACGGCGGATAGATGATGATTTTCAGTTTGCACTAGCCAACCGTGGATTAAATAGCTGGGGCGCGGGGGAGAACCAGGGAAAAATTGGGGGGAGTCAGAAAGGACTTTACCGAGTTTTTGCAGGATTTTCAGTCTTCCAGATATACCGACTAAGGGATTTTCAGGGGTGACTTGGAAGGCGGTTTCTAGGGCAGGTTGAGTGAGGTTTTGTAGGGCGAGACTATCGACTTGATAAGGATGCTTTGGAGTGCTGGAAAATAGTCCTTGGCAAAAGGAGTGAAAACTAGCAACGGCTAATCCTTCGGAACGGTTATAAGTGTTCGCTGTGTTGGGTTCTTGATAGTGCCATTGCGCCCCTGCACCAGCATCTAAGAGGACGCTGATAATAGCTAAATCGAGTTTAGATTTAGCTTGCTCTAGATCGGAATAGCCAGATAGTGAGCGTTGCAGTTGTTCTAAACGGGAGTTGCCTCCGACTTCAAAGTGTCGCCACCGGGAATGAAAGGGAACGTTTAGATCGGGATATTCAGCGCGAATGACTTCAATGACGTAATCCGCAATATCGGGTAGTTTGGATAAGTGGCAGCGAAAGCTTGATAGTTGGTCAGATTGGGCTAAATCGAATAGGATTGAAGCGCGATCGCGAATTGTTTGCGGCGATCTCAACTGTTTAATAACCTCCTGCATTTATCCTCCTATCCCCCAGACGCACCTAAACTGGCTAATACTTCCCGCAAGATATCCGGCGGAACTTGGTCAGTAATCTTTGCTTCCGTGTGTTCTGTGGGTAGAATAAACCGCACGCGACCCGATTTTACCTTTTTATCGGTTTGCAAGCTATCTAAAATGCTCTCAATGCTCACTTGTGAGGGAATGCGCGTGGGTAAGCCAGTTTTTTCAATTAATGCTAATTGACGCTGATCCCAATCTTGTCCCCAGAATCCCATCTTCAGAGCTATTTTACTGACAGCTACCATCCCGATCGCCACGGCTTCGCCGTGAATCACCTGCTCATAACCCGTTAAACTCTCGATCGCATGACCAATCGTATGTCCATAATTCAGAATTGCCCGTAACCCGACTTCCTTCTCATCCTCACTCACCACCTGCGCCTTGGCTTCACAGGAACGAGTTAAAATTAAGTTCAATAACTCTGGTTCAATCTCCTCAAACCGATCCAGCCGTTTTGACCGTTCAAGTCGCTCAAATAGCTCTAAATCCCAAATCACTCCATACTTAATGACTTCCGCCATTCCTGCCCGAAATTCTCGCTCTGGTAGAGTTTTTAGCACTTGGGGGTCAATCCAAACAAGACGCGGTTGATAAAATGCCCCAATCAGATTTTTGCCCAAGGGATGATTGACTCCCGTTTTACCGCCAATGGAAGCATCCACCATGGCGAGTAGGGAGGTGGGGACTTGGACAAAGTTGACTCCTCTGAGCCATGTAGCAGCGGCAAACCCAGTCATATCACCAATTACACCACCACCAAGGGCGACGAGGGTAGAGGAGCGCTCTAGACGGTTTTCCAGGGCACAATCATAGATGGTTTGAATAGAGTCGAGAGTTTTGTATTGTTCTCCTGCGGGGATCAGATGAGAGTAAACGGTAAAACCAGCATGGGTTAAGGAGGCGATCGCCTGTTCTGCGTAGTAATCGGAGATCGTAGGATTAGACACCACCAGCACTTTTTTCCCCAAGCTTTTCATGTCCGAAGGAAACTGAGCCATACGAGGACCAAGTTCGTCAAGAGAGGCTGGGGCGATCGCAATCTCATAAGACAGTACCCCCAACTCCACCCGCACCGTAGACCCTGAAACCAATCCATCTATCATCGCTTTGTGGTTCAACTCTTTGTCAATCAGTTGTATTCTAGTTTACGGAATGTTGGGATTAATCTCAAGACTGAATCACTGAGTTAACAAAAGGAGAAAAAACATGAGCATTGGTGGAGCCATTACCTACTTTGCTTTCCTCGGAGGCATGATTGGTGTAGCCCTGACCCTATGGTTTGGACTACGGGCGATTAAGTTAATCTAAAATTACCCACCCTGTGCCCTTCGACTGCGATCGAGGCACAGGGATGGGGAAATGGGGGCACACGAAGACGATCTTCTATTACCTATTCCCTATTCCTTTTTAGTATGAAGACTCAACGGTTAAAAACTCTGTTAATTGGGAAATTTTCCCTGTTCCGTCTGCTGCGATCGGCGATCGCCATTTATACCATTCTCTGCATCTACATTTTCGCGATCGCAGACAGTAGAATCTTTCTTCCTCCAGATACCACCTATCAAACCTTACCCCAGACCGTTACCCTCACCTCTGAACCGGGAATCAACATTACCGGTCAATATCTCCCCAACCCCAGCGCCACCTATACTCTCCTCTATAGCCATGGGAATGCCGAAGATTTGGGGATGATTCAACCGGTTCTCGAACATTTGAATCAACTGGGATTTAGTGTCTTTGCCTACGACTATCGAGGCTATGGAACCAGCGAAGGAAAACCTACAGAACGAGGGGCGTATCAAGATATTCGCGCTGCCTATACTTATCTAACCGAAACGCTGAAGATTCCCCCCAGTCAAATTGTTCTCTATGGTCGTTCTGTGGGTGGGGGCCCGTCTATCGATTTAGCCACCCAAACGGCGATCGCAGCTTTAGTGACTGAAAATACATTTATTTCTGTCTTGCGGATTGTAACTTGGATACCTCTATTTCCGTTCGACAAATTTAATAATATTGGCAAAATAAATAAAATCAGCGCTCCCGTGTTAATTTTCCATGCAACTTTGGATCGGGTGATTACATTGATCCATGGTCAGAAACTCTACCAAGTTGCCAATGCGCCGAAAATGTTGGTTCCTATTGAGGGGTTAGGGCATAATGATTGGATGGGAAGAGTCGATCTCTATAACCAAAATCTACAAGAAGTGAGCAGAGGACAGGCGATTCCAATATAGCGTCTAGTCAAGAGGCAACAGCTACAGGTTTCAGATACGCGAGTATGGGCAAGATTGAACCGGGAATGAAAACTAGCCTCCCTTTGTGGCAGCGATGCCGCTCATTGGTGTGCGAGCAGATTTGGCCTAAGCTCTCAACCATTTGGAAAGATTCCCAAAATTCCTGGCTTGATTGGGTTACGGTAAGAAATTCAGTGGTTATTGTCACGTTAACCACTACGGTATTAGTGGTGGCATTGAGAAAAATAGGCTGGACTGAATCATCGGAATTGTTAATCTATGACCAGTTTACCCAGTGGAGGGCGATCGCCGAAACTGACGATCGACTCTTAATTGTCGGTGTTACGGAAGAGGATATTCAGGCCCAACAGAGGTATCCCCTATCCGATGAAACCATCGATCGGCTTTTACAGAACTTAGAGGCCCATGAGCCAAGGATTATTGGTTTAGATATCTATCGAGATATTCCCCAAAATCCTGGCCGCGAGCAATTGATGGCCTATTTACAAGGGGAAAATAATCGTACCGTCACCGTTTGTCAACTGAGCAAAGGGGACGATGATATTGGGGTTCCTCCCCCTCCCGGAGTAGCGAATAAAAACCTCGGATTTGCCGATGTGGTGATTGACAACGATGGGGTGATTCGTCGCAGTTTGTTATGGGGTAGACCCTTACCGTCTTCTAGATGTCAGGTAAAGCAAGCCTTTTCGCTGCAACTGACACGCCATTATTTAACCGATGAAAATATTGAAGTAAAACCCTCTGAAGGGACTTTGATGTTAGGTTCAGTGCCTTTAACCCGCCTACAAGCTAATACGGGGGGTTATCAGGGAGTGGATGCTCAGGGTTATCAAATTTTATTGAAGTATCATTCTCCCGATCGCGTGGCTCGCAAAGTAACGTTAACCGATGTTTTGCAAGATCGGGTCGATCCGAGTTGGATACGCGATCGCATTATTCTGATTGGTGTCACTGCTCCTAGCTTAAATGATTACTTTTATACGCCCTACAGCCGAGGACAAGAAAGCAATCATCAAATGCCAGGGGTAGAAATTCATGCCCAAATGATTAGCCAACTTCTCAATGCGGCTTTAGAGGGTCAACCATTGATGAGTACCTGGTCAGATCGGGTGGAAATCCTCTGGATTCTAGGGTGGGCAGGAGTGGGTGCTGTGTTAAGTTGGAAGATTAATCATCCGTTGCATTTATCGGGAAGTTTGGCGATCGCTCTCTTAGGTTTAGCTGGAAGTAGCTGGTGGTTCTTTCAATCTTCCCTATGGGTTCCCTTATTTTCCCCCATGTTGGGATTATTGATCGGCAGTAGTGGAGTCTTTGGGTATCGGTCTTATCAAACCGAAAAACTGCAACAACAAATGGCTGTACGAGTAAAACAACAAGAGAAAGATTTGAAGCTTTTGCAAACATTTTTGGAGGAACAGACCCAACGACAAGATACTACTCAATTAGAAAGCTCAGAAGAGACGAAAACTTGGACAGCAACCGAGGGGTATGAGGAGGATGAATGGACTCAAATTGCTCCGGAAAATACAGAGGAATGGACTCAACCGATGAGTCTGTTAGGAGGACGTTATCATATCACGAAAGTATTAGGAGCCGGGGGATTTGGGCAAACCTATTTGGCTCAGGATATTCAGCGCCCTCGACATCCCATTTGTGTGATTAAGCATCTACGACCGTTGCAGACGGAGGGGAATTTTTTTCAGGTTGCCCAACGATTGTTTAATACAGAAGCGGAGATTTTAGAGATTGTCGGGCAACACGATCAAATTCCTCAATTGTTTGCCTATTTTGAAGAACATCAAGAGTTTTATTTAGTTGAAGAGTACATTGAAGGCAGTTCTTTAAGTGAAGAATTGGGACAAAATCATTGCTTAGATGTGGATCGAGTGGTGGCGCTAATATTGGATATTTTGCAAGTGTTGTCGTTTGTCCATCAATATCAAGTCATCCATCGAGATATTAAACCCAGTAATATTATTCGTCGCCAGAGCGATCGTAGGCTCTGTTTAATTGATTTTGGCGCAGTTAAGCAGTTTGCTCCCCATTTAGATGAAGAGACAGAACGGTTTACAGTGGCGATCGGCACAAAAGGTTATGCGGCTCCAGAACAATTGATGGGGCAACCAAGACTCTGTAGTGATATTTACTCTGTAGGCATGATTGCTATCCATGGTTTAACGGGTATTCCTCCTCAGAAATTACGCCAAGATTGGAGCAGTGGTAGTGCGATTTGGCATCATTTGGTTGAGGAAACAGTAAGTGTGGAACTAATGGATATTTTAGACCAAATGGTAGCCTATCATTTCCGCGATCGCTATCATTCTGCTGTTGAAGCGATCGATGCCTTGAAAAAATTAGGTTGAATATAACGATAACTAACTAAAGATCCAATAACCGCTGCTCATTCACTTGTGTCTGCTCCAGATTATGTCCTCCACCCGTTAAGGCAGAGCAGATATATTAAATAGAGCATCAAGATAAACCCTTGCTGCCTTCCGATAGCTAGATTGATGGCTCTCTGAACTCTGACCATTTCCATTTTGCAGCAAAAATAGGGACAAGGCCGCAGAAAATACCCGCTCTTGATCCCAATCGGGATGGTTTTCTAAATAGCATTGGATGGATTCGTGGAGGTCTTCAGGTATTTCTGCCAGAATACTCACAGTTGTAGTATGCATATGCAGCCCTCTAGGGTTGGGTTGAGTGGATGTTGGCATGATGCCTTGTGACTCTATTGTGTGCTACGAATAGGGGGTCTTGTCAATGTTGCGAAATATTAAAAAAGCCGATCATTTTTTGTTACAGAAACGATATGATGGGGGTTTGAAGCCATTTTTTGTTACATAACTTTATTTTCCTTGGATAGGGAATCGAGATCGTCACCCCTCGAGGAAAATCCCCAAGTCAAGCCTAGTGATACGGTGAGATAGGAGTTCCGTCAGATTAAGGTTGTGTAAAATTCTGGAGAAGTTGTGGAAAAGACTAGGGAAACTTGTGGAAATGTTGTGGAAGTTGTGGGGAAAAGAGGGGGAAATGATAAGAATTACAAATTTTGGGATGGGGAGGTAGGGAGATGGGGAGAATGGAGGGATAGGGGGATACGGAGACACGGAGACACGGTGATTGGTGTGTAGCATGAATAAATGAATTTGATCTGAGTTTACGTCTAATGGGAATGAAAATATGAATCCATCAGACGTAATGGTTCATTATTAATTGTTAATTATTCATTGTTCTTAGGCGGCTGATACGCTCTCTTTTGGCCAGGTGTGGCCGAGGACTGTAAAGACTTGGCGCTGTTCAAAGAGGAGAACAAGATCGGGGTTAATTTTGCCGTTGTCGGCTTCTTCATGGAGAATTTTCATGACGATATCAAGGGGAAGGCGACGCTTATAGGGGCGATCGGCGGCTGTGAGCGCGTCATAGATATCGGCAATGCTCATCATTTGGGTTTGCATGGTGATATCTTGTTGATGGAGTCCTTGGGGATATCCGCTGCCATCAAGTTTTTCGTGGTGTCCGTAGGCGATCGCCGGAATATCTTGTAAACCTTTTGTCCAGGGAATGCGCTTGAGAAATTCGTAGGAATGGGTGACATGGGCCTCGATCGCCAACCGTTCTTGAGTCGTCAAATTGCCTCGAACCACCAGTAATTGAGCGATTTCGTCGGATTTGAGTAAGGGTTTCTGTTGACCATCCACATCTCGATAGGTGAATTGGGCAATCTTTTCTAATTGCTGCTTGAACGTCTGATAATGACTCTTGAGTTCTTTTGTTTCAATGGCTAAGGGACGCTTGAGGTCTTCAATTAGGGCTAAAGACTCTCTTAAGTAGGCGATCGCCTGATTTAATTCCTGATCTAATTGTGCCAAACGATCGCAATGGGGACAATACTCTTCCGTATCTTCTGAATGGTGATGACTGGGATGTTCCACCAAATACTTAAATTTCCGTTGATAGCACTCCATTTCTAATGTCCGTTGAGCCAAGGAAAACCGATGGCGAATCACTTCTAACTGTTCGGGATAAAGCTTTTCCCGCTTCCCTAAAATCGTTTCCGGAACCAAGACTTTACCAAAATCATGTAGCAAAGAGGCATAGCGAATTTCTTGAAGTTGCCGGTCATTAAACCAAATTAAATGGAGGGGCCCTGAGTGAATATCATTCACTTCTTGGGCTAATCTAACGGTTAATTCTGCTACCCGTTCCGAATGCCCCGATGTGGTCGGATCGCGGGCTTCGATGACTTGTACAGAGGCTTTTACGAAACCCTCAAATAGAGTTTCAATACTTTGTTGTAAGTGATTTCGTTCAATGGAAATAGCAGCTTGGGAAGCGAGCGATCGCACAATTTGCTCTTGAAACTGGCTAAATGGTAAAGTGTTCTCTAGAGCATTAGCGGCGGTAATGTGCAGATCTGGTTGGTGTTTGCGATTAATTAACTGTAATACTCCAATGACTGTCCCTTCATTATTTTGCATCGGCAGCACCAAAACCGAACAAGTCCGATAAGCAAAATCCTGGTCAAAGCTGCGATCGAGTTGATAAGGAACGGAAGAGGGGAGCTGGTACGCATCGACAATATTTAAGGTATCCCCAGTCAGAGCCACATAACCGGCTAAACTTTTCGGAGTTAAGGGAATTGCAAATTCCTGAAACAGACGGGTTGAGATCGAATCATTTTGGGCGGTCTTAAAAATCAACTCTTGGGCATCTTCTTTGTGGTTGACTAAATAGACACTTCCGGCATCACTAGAGGTAATTTCCCGACTTTTGGACAAAATCAGATCTAATAACTGTTGTAAATCGTGACTTCCTGATAGAGCTGTACCAATAGCGAGGAGTTCTTCCACTAAGTTGGCTCGTTTAGTTGCTTCATCTGCATCTTTTTGTACAACTAAACAGGCTAATTCGGGATGCTGTTCATCCATGATCTTAAGTCCTCATTGGCTTTTGCTGAACTGATGCACCCGATAGAACTTTGGAGAGTTGATAGGTATACCTGTCTTCTATCCACGTCTGTCTTGGTTCAGAGGTAATGCGAAACACCCAAGTAAGAATACTATAGTGGTTTTTCTAGTATATCTTGAAATTAGTTGCAACAAGTTTTAAAGAGTTAAACTAACTTGTGTTGTCTATCTCTGAAGTGATATTACTTCAACTCTAGCTTGCTATCTATTGAGAGGATTACAGAAGACGATTAACAAGGGGGTAGAGTCCCCTTGTTAAGTAAAGTTTTCCTGATTGAATAATGTCAGTTTTGATCGAGGGAATTTTGCAGCTAATTTGACCCAAGAATGGAGATTATAGAAAAAGAGAGTCTAAACGTTTCAGGTTATTCAAAACTGACGTGAAGTAAAGTTTTATTAACCCCTGACGATCGCGGCATTAATCGCCTAACTGGGGACAGGTTTTTGTACTCCACTTACACTTATAGACATAGGGTTTTTGCCAATCGAGGGGAAGTTCTAGTAAGTCGCGGGAACCGGTGAATCCTTGGCCGAAAAACAGTAAGACGGCGACACAGTTCAGGATAATGTGGGCCATGCGCCATTTATGGGAGCGATCGCGGTAAATATCTTGTACGATCGCTAAAGAGAAAATCATTAATAGGGCCGCAGTAATACCATAATAATAGTGAGAAATATACCATTCATAGCCCCGTCGAAACACGCCGTCTTGACAACCTAGAACGACTAGACCCATACCTGCACCGGTTGCAAATACGCCTCGCCATAATTTAGAGCCACGTTTACTAACGCGAAAGAGAAAAACTAAGGAGGTAATAGTAGCAGCAAATAACAGGGCGACTAAAATAGTTTCAACGGCACTAGAGCGAGGTTTATCAATAAACAAGACATAAGCAAGGGCAACTAAGCTGATGCCAACCACAGAACCCGTGAGCCACTGGCCAATTCTGACATGATCTGGGCCAACGATAGTCGGAATTTTGCTTTTCTCTCCCGCAGCAATTGCCAGTCGTCGTTGACGAGTTTGCCAGGCGAAGTGAACCACAATACCAATGAGGGGATAAACGAGGGCTACAGCTAGGGTAGGATGTATTATAGCGAGTATATCTTTGGTGTCCATAGATTTTCAGTGAGGTTAATGGATATTTTCTAGCCTATTCGAGATGGGGCGATCGCAGATTAATTCTTTCTGAGTGATTCTTGAGATAATCCTTACCTCAGATTCAAGCGAGATCTTGACCCATGGGTTACAACGGTATACAGGAAAACTTTCAGGGAAAAAGGGGGACTGATTACCCCTAAACCGTGACCGATTACCAGCGCGTAGCGCTTATGGATATCAACAACCTTTTAAATCAACTGTCCAACCAGGAACAAGAATTACAAGAGCAGGAGTTTCTTGCACCTTGTGTGGCGGGAGGAGGAGTGAAAACCAAGATCGCTTCTATCGCGTATCGTTTTCAACCACAACCAGCGGACTTTGAAGGCTGGGGCATTTTCAAACCCCTCGATACGCGGACGGCTCAATGGGTAGATGAGCCAACTTTGCCGCAAATTAGCGAGTATTTAAATTTGCTCAACCCCCTAAGATTTTGGCTCAGTTATCGCCTCAAAGGACAAACTTGGTTAGCTTATCCCGTGAATGGAGATGAAGCGAGAAAACGCTATGGCATTACTCAACCGACTCCGGTTAATTTGGTTACTGAGGGTGGGGCATTTGAAACGATTATCGCCCGTGGAGATGGGGCTACCTGGTGGTTTGAAAGTGTCGATCGCCGCGCAGACCCGCAAATTACGGATACGCTCAAGCAGCACTTAAAACAGTTAACCGATCCAGAAACACTCCAATTTTCGGGCATGACTCCAGAAGCGAAAATTACTTATGAATTGGTTGCTGGGCAGCAGGAAGAATTTGGTTCGGAAAAACGCGATCGCCGTCGGTTAAATCAAGCGCTGAAACAAGGGGGAGGATCGCTACAAGAATTTGCCGATCGAGGAGACTATTGGCGAGTAGAGTGGACAACGGCGGATGGAGAACACCATGTTTCTGCCATTAGTAAAGGGGATTTAACGGTGATGAGTTCGGGGATTTGCCTGAGTGGGCGCGATCGCGACTTTGATTTACAATCCCTAGTAGGCGTGATGGAAAATCGAGATTAATATGGTGGCAGAATGAGCATAATGATGGAAGCCGGGAATTGTAGATAATTAACCTGATGGGAGAGACAATATGGAGCCTCTTGCTTTAATTATGGCAGCCTTAGTAGCTGGTGCAGCTAAAGCGGCGGGTGATGCTGCACCGGATGCTTATCAAGGGCTAAAGGCATTGATTAAGCGCAAGTTTGCTGGGGAACCGAAAGCGGAAATGGTGTTAGAAGAACATGAGAGCGACCCGGAAATCTATGAAGCGCCTTTGAAGAAAAAGTTACTTGAAGCGGGAGCAGATCGCGATCAGGAAATTCTCGCGGCTGCTCAGAAACTGCTCGATGAAATGGAGTCGAAAGAGTCAACCCCTGGCAGCTTCCAGACCACATTTCAAGGGGAGGTGAAAGGGGCACAAGTTGGACATGGTAACCAACAAACCAATACGTTTAGTTAAATTAATGTTTGATGTGCTGAGGATGGGGCGGGTTTACAGGATTTATGGTAGGTTTCCCAGATCTCGTTAAAACCCGCCCTGCCCCACAAGTTCCTTACCAACGACCAAGACCCATTTTTAATTTTTAATTGATTCAGATGGCTGACGATACTTCTCAATTTGATTCCCAGTTTCACGGCTCGGTATCAGCAGAAACAGGCAGAATTGAGTGAAGCAGATTCTCTCGCTCGCTATTCTCTGGCTTTGTCTAAGGAAGGTAAAGATTTGGATGCCGCCATAGAACTTCTTAAAGCAAATAAAATTCTGGAAAAGCACCACGCCAGCGACCCAGAGTTAATGGCTGCTGTAACCACTTATGTCTATGGCAGTAGAGAGCGCCAACGTTTTTATGGTCATCAAGGGTGGGTTGTTAGTGTTAGTTATAGCCCAGATGGAAAGACTTTAGCTTCTGGTAGTGAAGACGGAACTATTAAACTGTGGAACTTAGAAACTGGGGCAGAACTATCTACCCTCAAAGGTCATCAGGAGTTGGTCAGCAGCATCAGTTACAGCCCAGATGGAAAGACCTTAGCTTCTGGCAGTGAAGACGGAACTATTAAACTGTGGAACTTAGAAACTGGGGCAGAACTATCTACCCTCAAAGGTCATCAGGAGTTGGTCTACAGTGTCGGTTACAGCCCAGATGGAGAGACCTTAGCTTCCGGTAGTGAGGATAGAACCATTAAGCTGTGGGATGCAGAAACAGGGGCAGAAATTACTACCCTTACCGGTCATCAGCAACGGGTCAGCAGTGTCAGTTACAGCCCAGATGGAGAGACCTTAGCTTCCGGTAGTGAAGACGGAACTATTAAGCTGTGGGATGCAGAAACTGGGAAAGAAATTACTACCCTCACCAGTTATAAGGAGGGGGTTATCAGTATCAGTTATAGCCCAGATGGAAAGACTTTAGCTTCTGGGGGTTGGGATGGCACTATCAAACTGTGGAATCTAGAAACTGAGGCAGAGATTACTACCCTTACCGGTCATCAGCAATCGGTCGCTAGTATTAATTACAGCCCAGATGGAAAGACTTTAGCTTCTGGGGGTTGGGACAAAACTATCAAGCTGTGGAATGTAGAAACTGAGGCAGAGATTGCTACCCTTGGTCATCAGCACTCAGTCACTAGTATTAGTTACAGCCCAGACGGAAAGACTTTAGCTTCTGGGGGTTGGGACAAAACTATCAAGGTATGGAACCTAGAAACTGGGGCAGAAATTACCACCTTAACTGGTCATCAAGAAAGGATCTCCAGTATTAGTCACAGCCCGAATGGAAAGATTTTAGCTTCTGGTGGTTGGGACAAAACTATCAAGCTGTGGAATCTAGAAACTGGGGCAGAAATTACTACCCTTACCGGCCATCAAGAAAGAGTTAGAAGTATCAGCTATAGTCCAGATGGAAAAACCTTAGCTTCTGGCAGTTTGGATGGGACTATCAAGCTGTGGAATCTAGAAACCGGGGCAGAAATTACTACCCTCACTGGTCATCAGGATTTAGTCTGGAGTATCAGTTACAGCCCAGATGGTCAGACTATTGCTTCTAGCAGTGGGGACAACACGATCAAGCTTTGGAATCTAGAGACCGGGAGGGAAATTACTACCCTTACTGGCCACCGCAACTCAGTTATCAGTGTTGGATATAGTCTAGATGGAAAGACCTTAGCTTCTGGCGGTTTTGATGGCACTATCAAGTTGTGGAATCTAGAAACTGGGGCAGAAATTACTGCCCTCACCGGTCATCAGGGGTTGGTCACTGGTATGAGTTACAGCCCAGATGGAAAGACTTTAGCTTCTGGTGGTGAAGACCGAACTATCAAAGTATGGAATCTAGAAACAAGAACAGAGATAACTACTATTCTTACCGGTCATCAGAGGTGGGTCTGGAGTGTCAGTTATAGCCCGGACGGAAAGACTTTAGCTTCTGGCAGTTGGGACGGAACGATTAAGCTGTGGGATGTGGACTTTGATTCTTTAATGGAGAGAACTTGCGAGAGAGTTCGCCCGTATTTGTCGAATCCTGATGCTCCTTTGAGTGACGAGGAGCGCCGCTTGTGCGACGGAATAGGAGATGGGAAATAGGGAAAAACCGTTTTTACTTTTCCTTTAGGGCAAAGCGTTGTAACAGACGACCGACTTCTATTCGCTCCCATAAATTTCCTGGAAGGGATTGATTTAAGCGCAGGGGAATTTTAGGTGTGGAAAAAGATTGGGCGTAAGCGGGACTGAGGAAAATTTCATAGCGTTCTTTTTCCGGGGTTAATTGTTTAATAAATGCCAGAGAAACCCCATTGACTAATTGTTGTAAAGGCTCAAAGGGGGAACCCACGGGATTTGAATCTCTGAGATTACCAATACTTAAATGGGGTGTGCCAATTGCTGTGAGCAGATATTTGGGCGCGGTTAAGCGGTTAAAGGGGCGGATTTGATGTTCGAGGGCTGGGGCGACGACATCATTGGTATTGGTTAAGATTAAGGTGGGGATTTTGACGGCACTGATTCCGGTTTCGCCAAATAAACGCCCAATCACGGGACTGATGGCAATCACTTGCACAATCCGGTCATCCTTAAGGGACTGGGGAGTAACGGTGAGATCGGCGGCTGCACATTGTAACCAGTCGGCGGGAGAACGACCTAAGGGCAGGCGATCGCGACAAAAACGGCGTACACTGGCTAAATCTAGCTCTGCACCCGCTACCACGAAGGCGGTATACCCCCCCAAGGAGTGACCCACTAGGGTGACCCGATCGGTGTTGAATTTATCTTTTAATGGGCCTGGTTGATCGTTGACATCACTTAAATAATCGAGCAAAAAGTGAATATCTAAGGGGCGGTCAATAAACTCCTCTGGAGGGACTAGGGTGGTTAACTGGCTAAATTTTGATCCCTTAATTAACCATCTGAGATTACTTCCGGGATGCTCGATCGCCGCTACGGTTAATCCATGGGAGGCTAAATGATAGGCTAAACCCGACAGGTAATGGCGATCGGAGCCAAACCCGTGGGACATGACCACTAGAGGCCCAGGGGTTGGCGATCGCCGGACGGTATACAGATCGACCGGAATAATGCGCTCCCTATCCCGGTCTTGGAGAATTAATGAAGTTTTTTCTACCCGATCGTAGGTTCGTTGGGTCGGATCGACTTCCCCAGTCAGAGGATCTGAGGACTCATTCACCAACAGATCGCGCACCAGTAAGGGTTCTAGAAGGCGACTTTGCCAATAATCATGGTTAAACTGAAGGGCAAAAGAGAGCGCAGCGGAAACATTGATGGTAATTTCTTGACCGGGATAGGCTTTGAGAATAGAGAGAACACTGAAATCGTTTTGTTGGAGTGTGGTGGTTACAGCTTGCTCTAGATAGTCCAGCCGACTATTGGGCAAAATAGGAACGATACTTTGGTAAATTTCCAGACTCAGGGGAGAGTGGAGAATATTTCTGAGGATGCGATCGCCCAGTTGAGTATCAATGGGAAACCGATAGTCTATGAGCTGTTGCACCCTAGGGGTGAGGACTGAGCGATAGGGATGCAATGCCGGAGATAGGGTTCCGGTTTCGCTAAACTCTTCTAAATCGGCGATCGCAATTTGAGTCTGCCATAATCCTAAACGAAGATTAATGCGCTCGGCTCCATGGGCAGGTTGTCCTAGGGCACACCAACCACTTAATAGAGCTAAGACACATCTTAAACCCCATCGTTGGTGCGATCGCTTCATCATCCTCATCCTTTACTCAAATAAAAAAGTTCTAGGCACACCCCTTATGGGGACTCTTCCTGTGCTTCTCTCAGTAATAACACAAACTGATAAGTTCCTACTGGCATATCCCTCTCAGGAATCCAATTGCCATTCACCCAATCCCAAGTATACAGTTGTTTATTCAGAATCGTCACATAAGAAATTTCGCCTAAATTCCCCGTCACCAAATACATGGGGACCCCTAACCGATAAGTATTATTACAATTATTAGAATTCGATTGAATTTGACTGCAAATCTGACGATATAATGCGGGATTTAAATCGATCAGTTCATGAAAATTTCGGCGATGTTCTCCCCAAGCTGCTTGGGAAATTCCCACACCTCCTAAAAATGCCGTTAAACCGATTAACAGGCTGGAAATGATACGAATTTTCACGATCTAGACTCCCTTTGAGAATTTTGCTCTAATTATAGCCAAAGGGCGATCGCGAGAAGGCACGATTAACCTAGGAATTTCTGAATAAATGAGCTGTGGAGGTTAGGGAACAAAAAACAGTTTTAGCCTATTGCTAGAGAGCCAATTCCCCATCCCCCAATCCCTCACCCGAAGCTAAGACAACTTCATCAGAGCATCCACAAGCATCGGTGGTAACTTTCTCAGTACCTTACCCCGTTGGCGATCGACCGCGACTAAAGTAACCTGAGCCGTCATATAACGCTCGTCTCCATCTAACGAACAAATCTGACATTGGATAATCTGGCGAACCCCAGTAATTTCTGCCAAACGAGTTTTCAAGATCGCTCTCATTCCTAACTGAAGGGGTTTCTGATAGCGCACCGACAGATCCACCACCGGTAGATCGCATCCGATTGCCACCAATTGAGCGAAATCAACCCCCATAGAGCGGAAATACTCTACCCTTGCCTCTTCCATCCATTGGATATAACTTCCATGCCAAACCACCCCAGCATAGTCGGTATGGTGGGGATAGACACAAACCGGATACTCAAACCAGGGGCGATCGCCAGGATCGGCCCCCCCAGGATAAACGGATACAATTCTGGAAGTCGCGATCGATTTATCTGACACTTTTCTTAAAATTTTACGTTGCAACTTCAGATTATCCTTAAATCATAAGAAGAATTTCCTCAATACAGATGGAATCACCCCAATGTTCAAGAAAATTTTAGTTGCCGTTGCTGGCCGAGGTCTGTGCGAACAAATGATGAATATGCTCCTAGAGATTCCCTCCATTCAAAGGGACACTCAAGTGACGCTTCTGCATATTGTTCCCAAGAAGTCTAGCGAACGCGATATTGCCAACTTGTTAGAAGAAGGGGGCAAAATTCTCGCTCAAGCAGTGGACTCCCTAAAACTGGATGAAGAACGGATTAATCCCCGCCTCAAGCAAGGAGACCCTAAACAAACCGTTCTTGATGTGGCTGAAGAAGAAAACTCTGACCTGATTATCATGGGTTCTCGGGCCCTGGGCCGTCTACAATCGATCCTCCAACAATCGGTGAGTCAATATGTCTTCCAGACCAGTACCCGTCCGATGCTGCTGGTGAAAGATGATGTGTATGTCAAACGCATCAATCGGGTGTTACTGGCTCTTGATGGTTCAGAAACTGCTCAGGAAAGTCTACAGGTGGCCCTACAACTTCTGCAAGAGGTTTCGGGCAGTTCTCTGACACTGCTGCATGTGAATCCTGAATCGAAAATCGCCAGTCCCGATCAAGACCCGATTTTAGTCGATGCGGCCCAAAAAGCGAAAGTCTTTGGGGTAAATACGGAATTGCTCCATGCCATGGGTAATGCAGGTGAAAAAATTTGCCAGATTGCCGAGGAAAAAAATGTGGATTTGATTGTGTTGGGTTCTCCAGACCGCCGGCCCTCTATCGCGAAAAAACTACCCGATCTCGATCGCTTATTGGGATCTTCTCTGTCTGACTATGTGCGAGTTCAGGCAAATTGTCCGGTATTACTGGTCAGAAATACCAGTAACTAGCGATCGCTGAGGAGACATAAAAAATGCTGAGATTAGAAAGATCTCAGCATTTTGAATTCGTCTAACCGTAAAAAGGAAGGACGATTAAGTGCCTTTGTTATCACGACTAGCGGTTTGAATATAGAGGATCAACAAAAATACAGCAGGAACCAGGACAAATAGGATGCTGGCCACAAATCCTAAGTCATTTACTTGCATTAGCTACAGGCCTCTTTATTATCTAAGGGTTAAATCCCTATCTAGAATAACCGATATGTATCCTCTCTTAAAGTCCGTTAGGGCTTCGTTTTTACACTTACGGGGCCATTGACCAAGGTTTGACAGGCTAAACGGTAGGTTTCGGGCTTTTTCTTGAGCTTTCGTTCTTCAAAGTTGGTCTTAGCCGAGAGGTTTTCCATACCCTCAACAATCTCTACGATGCAAGTCCCACATTGACCGACTCCACCACAATTGGTCATTTTGCCCAGAAGTTTATAGATATCGATCCCCTTTTCTAGAGCTTCTAAACGTAAGTTGGCTCCATTGGCAGCGATCGCCACTTTATCTTCATTGACAAATTGGATATTAGCCATTGTCCACCTCTTTGTTTCTTATCGTTAAGAATTATAAAGAAATGTTGCACTGTTGGGTATCCTTATGGTCAAAATCAACAAGAAACTAGCGTAACTGATTTCAGCTTGCAATCGGTTCCATCACTGGTTACAATTCGTTATATTCGTTCTCATGAAAAAACCAGCGCTCCGAGCCAGAAGTCTTGACTCATCTGAACTGGAGCCGCTGATTTAATATTACGGTAGACTCAGGATCTAGCTTCAAGGGTCTACCGAAAAAACGAAAAACCACTTGAGTTAATCGTCGATTTAGAAATCCTAAAAGGAGGAGCGTAGTCAATGGGACTACCCTGGTACCGAGTACATACAGTTGTCCTGAATGATCCAGGCCGTCTGATCGCTGTACACCTGATGCACACTGCCCTGGTTGCAGGCTGGGCTGGCTCAATGACCTTATATGAGTTAGCCATCTACGATCCTAGCGATCCTATCCTCAATCCCATGTGGCGGCAAGGCATGTTTGTCATGCCCTTCATGGCCCGTCTAGGAGTTACCGATTCCTGGGGCGGATGGAGTATTACGGGTGAAACCGTATCCAATGTTGGCTTCTGGTCCTTTGAAGGAGTAGCCGCAGCTCATATCATCCTATCTGGCTTATTATTCCTCGCCGCTTGCTGGCACTGGGTTTACTGGGACTTGGAACTCTTCACCGATGCTCGTACCGGTGAACCTGCCCTAGACCTGCCCAAAATGTTTGGGATTCACTTATTCTTATCTGGACTTCTGTGCTTTGGCTTTGGAGCCTTCCATGTAACCGGCCTGTTTGGGCCCGGCATCTGGGTCTCTGATCCCTACGGCATTACCGGAAGTGTCCAGGCCGTGGCCCCAGAATGGGGGCCGGCAGGCTTTGACCCCTTCAACCCTGGGGGAATTGCCGCTCACCACATCGCCGCTGGTGTGGTTGGTATTATTGCTGGATTATTCCATCTCACCGTTCGTCCCCCAGAGCGCCTCTATCGCGCCCTGCGGATGGGTAACATTGAAACCGTACTCTCTAGCAGTATTGCAGCAGTGTTCTTTGCTGCATTTGTAGTGGCTGGAACCATGTGGTACGGTAGCGCAGCTACCCCCATCGAACTGTATGGCCCCACCCGCTATCAGTGGGATGGAGGATATTTCCAACAAGAAATTGAACGTCGCGTTCAAGCCAACATCGCCAATGGAGATAGTCCTTCAGAAGCTTGGAATAAGATTCCTGAGAAACTGGCCTTCTACGATTATGTCGGAAACTCCCCAGCTAAAGGCGGTTTATTCCGGGTTGGGCCCATGAATGATGGGGATGGTCTAGCTCAAAACTGGTTAGGTCACCCTGTGTTCACGGATAAAGATGGTCGCGTCTTAAGCGTGCGCCGGATGCCTAACTTCTTTGAAACCTTCCCCGTTGTCCTCACCGATGAAGATGGTGTAGTTCGTGCTGATATTCCTTTCCGTCGTGCTGAATCTCGGTATAGCTTTGAGCAAACCGGAGTAACGGCAACCATTTATGGCGGTGAACTCGATGGTCAAGTGATCGCTGACCCCGCTAAAGTCAAGCAAATCGCTCGGAAAGCCCAATTGGGTGAACCGTTTGAATTCGATCGCGAAACCCTGGGTTCTGACGGTGTATTCCGCACCAGTACCAGAGGTTGGTTTACCTACGGTCATGCCGTCTTTGCTCTGTTATTCTTCTTTGGTCATATCTGGCATGGTTCTCGGACTCTATACCGAGATGTATTTGCCGGTATTGATTCCGATCTAGAAGAACAAGTAGAGTTTGGTTTGTTCGCAAAAGTGGGTGATACCAGTACCCGTAAAGAAGGAGCTTAGGAGATTCGCTAACCGTTTTAGGGTTAGTTTGTCCCCAAACCTATAATCGAGAAAGTAGGAGTAGGTAAGTCTACTCCTACTTTTTCTTGGTTTCAAAGTAAGATAAAATAATCATCATTCATCCATTACCCGATTGGGACGTTAAACTATGGAAAGCACCGTTTATATATTAGTTCTAGCATTAGCTTTGGGAACAATTTTCTTTGCGATCGCCTTCCGCGATCCCCCGAAAATTGGAAAATAAGAATCTCCCATGAGAGATTTAATCTCAATTTAGTTTGTCCATCCCACCAAGAGGCTTAAGGATTCAATCATTATGAGATGTCCATTGTGCCAGCATACCGATAGTAGGGTTTTGGAATCACGTTCTGCTGAAGCTGGGCAAAGCGTGAGGCGAAGGCGAGAATGTCTAAACTGTAAGGGACGCTTTACGACCTACGAACGGATTGAATGGGTTGCAATTACAGTCTTGAAACGGGGTGGACAACGGGAAACGTTCGATCGCTCAAAACTGCTCAGGGGAGTCGTGCGATCGTGTGAAAAAACAGGAATTGATTTGCCGACTTTGGAGCAATTGGTTGACCGGATCGAAATGGATTTGCAACAAGGTGGTAAACGGGACGTTACTAGTAGCGAACTTGGCCAGCAGGTTTTACACCATTTACGCCCCCTGAGTGAGGTGGCTTACATTCGGTTTGCCTCAGTTTATGGGAAGTTCCAAGGGATTCGGGATTTTATGGAGACTTTGAATCATCTCCAAGCTCATCCCATCGGGGGCGAAGATATCCCTTTATGCGATCGCCAGGAAAATGACGCTCGATGCTCTCCCCCAGAGGCTAAGATGACAACCGATACAGATCAATGGGTTTGTCCCCCATCAACGGTGGAAGCGATCGGATTACGTCCGAGTTGATGGGAATGGGCGAATCTGACTACACTCCCCTAGAAGAGTTTAATACGGAAACAATTAGTGAAACTTTAATTCGCTTGCCTTGGCCCTGGAATGGCGATCGCCCCAAAATATCTGCCTCTTGTCCAGAAACCCTGCAAATAGCCATGGAGCAGTTAATAGTGCTGATGACTGAACTGCGATCGCCGAAAGGCGGTTGGCCGGAAAATTTGCCCTTCACCCCAGAAAATTTACTGCCCTACGTGACGGAAGAGGTCTATGAAGTTTTAGATCTCCTGACTAAGATCCAGGAAGACAATAGAGCGTCCTTATCTCCCCAGGATTCTAACGGGTTAGTTGAAGATCTCAGCGTGCAATTACTATGGACAATTGCGACCAGTTCCTATGGTCTCATGCAAATGAGTGGCGGTGTGTATGCCCAAAAGTGGGAAGCTAATAGTTCTCAAGAGCGGGGACTGTTGCGTGTGGTTCCTATTCTAGAGGTGCAAGCAGAATCCGTTCAATGGGCGATCGATTTAGCCACTTTTGCTCCTCCCCCTCTTTCTCCTCAGGCAACAACCGAGTTCCAAATTCTCTCGCCATCGGTAACCGATCCCATTTCTGGCTCCGATCTGATCCAATACTGGCGAAAGGAGCTACAAACCCAAACCCCCCATCTACAACCCTGGCTCGAACCCTGTTTCGTGGATATTCTCGAACCGGGTAAAGATTGGGTTTCGGGTACAGCACAAGTTACCTTGGGTTTAGAGTGGATGGCAGAAGGGATGGAGTCAGATCCTAAGGATAGCGATCGCTCGATTCTTATTCAATGGACCGATCCCCTATTAATTGACGCTTATCGTCAAACTTTGCTCTCTAGAGCTTTATTTCCCGCCCTCGATCAACTGCAAACGCTAGACCTGCTTGACGTTGAGAGTCCGTTAAAGGCGATCGCCATTACCAACCAAGTCTTAGCTCATCTAAACCTGTTGGGTAAACCCATCCTTCCCTCTCCTTTCCGCTTTCAACTCAAAGAAAGTCTACAACTCCATCCTCAAGTCTCCTTAACCGAATGGATATCCTATCTGCTCTGGGAACTCACCAGCTTATCCTATGACTTCATGCAATGCCTCGGTCAAGTGCCTGCCTACGTGCTACAACCAGAATGGGGATGGGATGCAGGAACCTTGCGATTAGTTGCGCTGTTGAATGTCAAATCGATTGACCAAGATCTGCAACTGGACTTAGCCACAGGAGAACCTTATACTCCGGGTCATTTTTGTTTAATGAACGATGCCATAATTGAATTGTCGTTTAGGGCAAATGAGCCTAAGTTAACGCTACAAACCGATCGATTTTTAGAGCAGATGAAAACCGAGATAGAAACGGCAAGACCTGCCCTAAGTTTGCTCTTTTCAGGCACTGGAGTCAAAATTTCCGCATCCGGTCAACCCTGGAAATTGGGATTGGTTCAGCTTACTCTAGTGACTGAGTTTATTCCCGCATAAATGATCATTCAAAATAAGCCGGATAAACAAAAGCAAAAGCGGTAGTACTCGGAATCACTCGACCATTCATTTCTTCAGATCTGATTCCTAAAGGAAATCTTAAAAAGGCTGTAATCCTTATATATCAATGGTTTTAGCCTTGATTGGGAACAACTTAGTATTTCAGTGAACCTCTTGCTGTTAGGCACTTTCAGCGACTTCGGGAATCAGCTCTCAAAGCGTGCAGTTTTCATCCGTTCATCCCAAACCAGGCGAATTTCTCGACCATTAAAATTAACCGTTTTTTCGCCAATTTGTTCGAGTTCCTGGTGAGCAATGTGTAAACTCTCCCCCGAAAAGCGATCGCGGGGAGTTTGGTCATCCGATTCCCAAATGTAGCTGACAATAGTTTTGGGAGGTAGGGATTGTCGCTCCTGATTGCGGACAGGGAAGATAATATATCCCTCTTTCCTCTCTCTCTTGACCCTGATTTCTTATTTTCATCTGCCTAGAGTGACAAAAGAGGGGTATTAAGGGGTAATAGTTGATAGGATTGCTGGCTGCAAAAGTGAGCGGTCAACCGGTTCTAGGCGGATGAGCCGGCCGTTTGATGCGTCCGTCAGCACATATAACATCCCATCCGGGCCTTCTCGTACATCACGTACTCGTTGACCGATCGCGATCGACTCTTCGTTTAACACATTGCCCGACTCGTCTAGCTCGATACGGCGAATATCTTGAGAAACCAAACCCCCAGCAAACAGATTACCTTGCCACTCAGGGAAGAGCGTCCCCCCATAAACCGCAAGCCCAGACGGAGCAATGGAGGGAGTCCAGATAACTTTAGGATCGACCATGCCTGGAAGGGAGGTTTCTGGAGAAATCAGCCCGCCAGAATATTCCCGACTATGGGTTGCCACCGGCCAACCATAATTGTCACCCGCTTCCACCCAATTCACCTCATCTCCTCCGCGAGCGCCATGCTCGGTTACCCAAACCCGATTGGCGATCGCATCGAATGCAAGTCCCTGGATGTTACGATGCCCGTAGCTCCAAACTTCTGGCGCTGCATCAGCATCGTTGACAAAAGGGTTGTCCGATGGAATGGAGCCATCATCATTGATGCGGATAATCTTGCCCAGATGACTGCCAAGGTTCTGGGCTTGTTGGCGGATGAATTGTCCCTCAAGTTCCACAGGAGGATTACCTCCATCGCCAATAGACGCTAACAACGTACCGTCGGGCAACCATAATAGACGAGATCCGAAGTGTTGTCCTCTAGGTTTGGTTTGGGATACTTCAAAAATGACCTGCCAATTGCTCAAGGAACTCCCATCAAAGGTGGCTCTAGCAATGCGAGTTCGGTTGGCTGAACTGGTTCCATGAGCATAGGTGAAGTAAACCAGGCGGTTTTCTGCAAAGCCCGGATGCAAGGCGATATCTAGAAGGCCGCCTTGGTTCTGTGCAAAAACTTCAGGGACTCCAGCAATCGGCGTTGGATCGAGGAATCCATCTCGGACAATGCGCAGTTGCCCCGATCGCTCGGTAATCAGAATAGAACCATCCGGCAGCCAGGTCAGACCCCATGGATGCTCTAGATTGTCTACTACTGTTACACTCTGAAAATCAGGGTTAGGGTTGGCAGATACCATTTCGGCTTGTGACTGGGCAGGAGAGCTTTCCTCGATAGCGGATTCCTCAATTGGAATTGTAGTTGGAGGTTCAGATTGAACTTGCGTCGTACACCCGGTTACTCCTAAGACGGCGATCGCCCATCCTGCGGCAACGAGAGTATAAGCATTTATTCTGATGGCTGTTGACATAATTTCCCCTCCAGCGGCTCCTGCTTTCTTCCTCTAGTTCTGTAATTTACTTCACCTACTTAAATACCCATTTAATTACTCTAACTAAACTGGGAGTCCAGGCAAAGCCCGAACCCCCTGAGTGTTATCCATTTGTTGTGAATCTCGCCTAGGTTAGTAAGCTCCATTTCCTTTGGGAAAAATGACCACTCCAATAGTCTTAATCACAATCCAGAGATCCATCCAAAAGTTCTTGAAATTCACATAATACAGGTCAATTTGAATTCTCCGAGGGTAGGGAATATCGTTGCGTCCTGATACCTGCCATAGCCCTGTAATTCCCGGTTTGATGGTTAACACTTTGTCAATATGTTTACCATACTTGTGCAGTTCTTCGGGAACCAGGGGACGGGGGCCAACCACGCTCATATCTCCCTTCAACACATTCCAGAATTGGGGAAACTCATCCAAGCTCGTGACTCTGAGAAACTTACCAATCCAGGTTATACGCGGATCGTGTTTTAACTTAAAGTTCTGCTCAAACTCTTCGCGCATTTGGGGAGAAGCCGCCATCATCTCGGAGAGAACTCGATCCGCATTGGGAATCATCGTTCTAAATTTAATACATTTGAACAGTCTGTAGTCTTTCCCCACCCGTTCCTGGATATAAAAAACCGAGCCTTGAGAACTCAGTATAATCAACAGGGTCAACACCATGTAAACCGGGGAAAACAGAATCAGAACAGCCAGCGAGAATAAAATATCGAAGGCTCGTTTGAAAAACGCTCCGTTGAGACTGATGGATAGACCTTGATGCCTAGCTCTGAATCGTTGGGGACGAAATCCGCGCTTGACATAGATCCGAGCAGTCTTGCCAGAGATGAATTGACTCTCAGCAGTCATCGTACTCCTCTATTTCACACCACACACACCTAATCATCATAAAGCCACTGACACCGAATCAGAAGAATTTGATTCTAATTATTCTGAGGTGAGGGATCGGGGCCGGGCAAATGTTGCCCATGAGAACTGCTCATCAGAACTGTTGTAAGTCTTGATAAGCGCGTTTGAGTAGATCACTATAACGCTCTTCAAAGACTTTGGGGTGAAACTGGGTAGAATGGTGATGAATTTGTTCGGGGTTAAAGGGCGATCTCTCAAAAATCTCAACGGCTTCGATCAACGATTCTGGGGTTTGCTCAGGGAATAATAATCCGGTTGCGCCCTCTGGGTTAACCCGGCGATCGCGGACGGTTTCTAAAGCGCCTCCCTTGCCATAAGCAATAACCGGAGTCCCACAGGCTTGAGCTTCGACAATAGCCATGCCAAAATCTTCACAAGCAGCATAAACAAAGGCTTTCGCTTCACTCATATATTTATCCACTACCTCATTGGGTTGAAAACCGAGAAACTGAATATTAGGTTTGGCAATTTCCTCGAGTTCCTCCCGTTGAGGCCCGGTACCAATAACCACCAGATTCCGACCCAACTGGTTAAAGGCTTCCACCATCAACCGTACTTGTTTGTAGCTCACCAGACGGCAGACGGTGACATAAAAATCCTGTTTTTGAGCTTGAAATGGAAAGCGATCGACATCAATAGGAGGGTAAATCACTTCCGCTTTACGGCGATAGCACCGCCAAATTCGCCGTGCAGTGTACTTGGAATTCGCAATGAACCGATCTACCCGATTGGCAGATATCGCGTCCCATAGCCTCATTTTGTGGAGGATATAGCGACTCGCCAAACCCGGAATACCCCGCCCCAGTTTACTTTGCTTCAGATAGTCAAAGGTTAAATCCCAGGCGTAGCGCATGGGGGTATGGCAATAGCACAGGTGCAATTGTTCGGGGCGGGTAAGGACACCTTTGGCAACTGCATGGGAGGAAGAAAGGATAACATCATAGTCTCCTAAATCCAGTTGCTCGATCGCCAGAGGAAGCAGGGGCAAATAATTTTGTACCCCTCGACGCGCCAAGGGAAAGTGTTGTAAAAATGTGGTTCCAATTTGGCGTTGATAGAGATAACTTTCCGGGTTCGTGGATTCAAAATCAATCAGAGCATACAGATCCGCGTCAATATGTTTGAGAATTTCTTTAACAACAAGTTCAGATCCCCCCGTGGCTAAGGGGGTTAACCATTCATGGACAAGGGCATATTTGAGTTCGGGCATGTTGAAGGAAAGGGAACAGGCAACAGGTAATAGACATTGCTAAACAGCTAAAGTGGTTTAGGTTAGTAAGGTCTTAAGCCCATATAGCATAGTAGAGAAAACTGGCGTTGGTGTACGTCAAGATTATGAATTGGGAACCAGAAGATGATTTACACAATTCACTATATATTGCATATTGCTTGGCCTTTGTAAGGAGTTAAGGTGAAATTAGTAAGGGGATAATGCCTAAACTGAGATAAATCAACAGCGTCCAGATAGCAGAAAGGTATTCAAAGCGCTTACCAGAATTGGGGAGTGGAGAGCGTAAAAAACGATGGGCAAGTGTTCCGGAAATTCCCAACATTAGCCCAGTTGCGATCGCCAGGGGTAAGCCAAAGCCAACTAAGTTCGCGGCGATCGCACTCAGAACTGCCATCATCGTACAAACGACTAACCAGACGAAAACCGCCCATTTGCGTCCCCACAAGTAGCTGTAGGTGTCTACCCCTGCTTCCTCATCCTTGGGCGATCGAATTTTGCGCCCAATTTCAATCACCACACCGTTGAAAAAACTAACCGCCAAAAACCATCCTAAACCGCTAGGCATCACCCCAGTTGTTACCTGCCAATCACACGCGGTTGCCAAGCCATAAATTAAGGGCATAATCATCATGTGGCTAATCAAATAAATGATGGGATGAGCCTTAAGCCAATCACGGATAAAAAATTCTTGACTCATCAACCCCAAATATAGCCAAACTCCAATCAGGAATAATCCTAGGGTTAATCCCCCCAAATAGAGTGCCAAAAACCCTTGTATAAGGGCCGTCAAAGCGCCCAAAATCCCTAATTCGCGCAAACTAACTAAACCCCTGGGAACTGGGCGATAGGGGCGAAATCGGCAATCCTCTTCATAGTCCTTAAACTCATCGGCAATTCGCAACTGTAAGAAGAACAAAAAGGCGATCGCAAAAGCCACTGTACTAGAATCCCAACTGGGAACCCCTCCCCGCAGCAGCGCTGAATAGCTAACTGCGGAAAAACTAAACACTCCAATTAACAGTCCATTGGCTGCGATCGGAAACCGTTCTTTCTGATACGTCCACCATCGATTAAGCATAGTTTGCAATTAAAATCTTGAAATATTCTCGCTCTAGCCCTCTCCCGTGGGAGAAGGACGTTTCTTTCTTTGGCTACGCTCTTAAGATTGTATATTGTACTGAGTGGGCAAGACTTGATTGCTAAAATCAACCCCCAGCGATCGCTATTCTGAACTCTGACAATGTCATCACGCCAAGTTTTCGAGCAATCGATTGAAATTAAAGCCAATCTAACGACAGTAGAGCGCTGTTTTACCCAATTAGACTTGATGCACCAATGGCTCAATCCCCTGTTAGAGTGCCAACCGGTGGGCATGTGGAGTACAGAAATGGGCAGTCAATCCCGATTTATGATTAAAATTCCCCTCATCCAACCGACGCTCCGGAGTACCGTGATTGAGCGAAAACCTGGCTTAGTGGTGTGGCAATTTGAAGGATTTTTTCAAGGACGCGATCGCTGGGAATGCCAACCGACAGACTCCGGAACCCATCTGATTAACCGCTTCGAGTTTGAAATTCCCAATCCTCTGATCCAATTTGGCTTTAAAACCTTCGCCGCTACTTGGACACAAGAAGACATGAAAGCTCAACTGCGCCGCCTCCAGCAAGTAGCTGAATCAAATAGGGAATAGGGAATAGGGAATCTCCGCGTCTCCGCATCCCCGTGTCTCCGTGTCCCCCTATCCCTCGATCCCCCATGCCTATTCTTAAAATAATCTTTAGTTCCAACCCGGCAAGGGGTGTGCCACAATAATGAACGGTTTTCAACCAGAAAATAGGACATTTTCAGATAGGCTGATTTTCAATGGAATACCTCTATGAATATGCCTGGTTAATCCCCGTGCTGCCCCTATTGGGGGCGATGCTGGTTGGCCTGGGTTTAATATCTTTCAACAACGCAACGAATGGTTTACGGCAAATCAACGCTGTGGTAATTGTATCCCTGTTAGGGGCTGCCATGGTGTATTCCTTTGCCCTATTGTATAGTCAAATTCAAGGTCATGAAGTCTATACCTACACCTTAGACTGGGCATCGGCTGGAGATTTTAATCTCACGATGGGCTATGTGATCGATCCTCTAACTTCAGTGATGTTGGCGATCGTCACGACTGTGGCTTTCTTGGTGATGATCTACACCGATGGCTATATGTCCCACGATCCAGGATATGTGCGCTTCTATTCCTATCTGAGCCTGTTTAGCTCATCCATGTTGGGTTTAGTCGTGAGTCCCAACCTGCTGCAAGTTTATGTGTTTTGGGAATTGGTAGGGATGTGTTCCTACCTGCTGATTGGGTTTTGGTACGATCGCCCCGCCGCCGCTGAAGCCTGTCAAAAAGCTTTTGTTGTTAACCGTGTCGGTGACTTTGGCCTCCTACTCGGTATCCTCGGCCTCTACTGGGCTACTGGGAGCTTCGAGTTTGAAGCGATGGGTGAGAACCTCGCGGATTTAGTCTCAGATGGAGTAATTTCCAGCGCTCTGGCAGGTTTATTCGCCATTTTGGTCTTTTTAGGCCCCGTAGCTAAATCAGCCCAGTTCCCGCTCCATGTGTGGCTTCCTGACGCGATGGAAGGCCCCACCCCTATTTCTGCCCTCATCCATGCTGCCACCATGGTAGCGGCTGGAGTATTCTTAGTCGCTCGCATGTATCCCGTCTTCGAGCATACCCCCGTTGCCATGGATGTGATTGCCTGGACGGGAGCTTTTACCGCTTTCTTGGGCGCGACTATTGCCATTACCCAAAATGATATTAAGAAAGGATTAGCCTATTCCACCGTTTCCCAACTGGGCTACATGATTATGGCTATGGGCATTGGAGCCTACAGCGCTGGCTTATTCCACCTGATGACCCATGCTTACTTTAAGGCCATGCTCTTCCTGGGTTCAGGTTCTGTGATTCACGGCATGGAAGGCGTAGTTGGTCATGACCCCGTTTTAGCCCAAGATATGCGTTTAATGGGGGGTTTGCGTAAATATATGCCCATTACCTCAACCACCTTTTTAATTGGAACTCTGGCCATTTGTGGGATTCCTCCCTTTGCTGGATTCTGGTCAAAAGATGAGATCCTCGGCAACGCCTTTGCTGCGAGTCCCCTGCTCTGGGCTATTGGTTGGGGAACGGCTGGCATTACCGCCTTCTATATGTTCCGCATGTATTTCTCCACGTTTGAAGGAGAATTTAAGGGCAATGATGAAGGCATTCGCCAACTGGTTCGCGAATCTGCGGGTGTAGCCGGTGATGCAGGCCATGACGATCATCATGATGACCATGGACACGATCATGCTCACAGTCCCCATGAGTCTCCCCTCTCCATGACCTTTGCTCTGATGACGCTGGCAGTTCCCTCGGTATTGATTGGTTTGGTAGGCACTCCCTTTTCTAACTACTTTGAAGCCTTTATCCATGCTCCCGGTGAAACCTTCGACATGGCTGAAGCCGCAGCCGAGTTTGAATGGTCGGAATTCTTGCCCATGGCGGGTAGCTCTGTGGGCATTGGCTTAATTGGGATTACCCTCGCGTCACTGATGTATCTGAGTCGTCAAATCGATCCAGGGGCGATCGCCAAATCTATCCAACCCCTGTATCAATTCTCTCTCAACAAATGGTATTTTGACGAGATCTACGATTCCGTCTTCGTAATGGGAATGCGTCGGGTTGCCAGACAGGTTATGGAAGTCGATTTCCGAGTCGTCGATGGCGCGGTCAACTTAACCGGGTTTGTTACCCTAATTACCGGTGAAGGTCTCAAATATCTAGAAAATGGTCGCGCCCAATTCTATGCTCTCATCGTCTTTGGCGCAGTTTTAGGACTAACGATCTTCTCTGGAATTAGCTAATTGGGGAATGGGGAATGGCGAATAGGGAATAGGGAATAGGGAATGGGTAATGGGTTAAGACTAAGATTTCATGACTATCTCCCCATCCCCCTATCTCCCTATCCCC